>JAICQC010000285.1 GCA_025938055.1 Anaerolineales bacterium
AGAGGTCCCCAAACCGGGTCAACATTCACCTGGACGGGGAATTTGCCTTCGGGCTGGCTCGGATTGTCGCGGCATGGCTGAGAGTGGGTCAGGAATTGAGTGAAGAGAAGATCGAGCAGCTGCAGGCGGAGGATGCGCGTGAACGGGCGTTTCAGCAGGCAATGCTCTTCCTGAGCTACCGCGCACGCTCCGAATCCGAGATTCGGCAGAACCTCCGCAAGCATGAGATCCCGGAGCCGGTCATCGAGCAGACGCTCGAGCGACTGCGGCAGAATGGACTTGCAAACGATAACCAATTTGCTCGTGCGTGGGTGGAAAACCGTAGTGCGTTTCGCCCGCGTAGCCGCCGGTTGATGGCGATGGAACTTCGCCAGAAGGGTCTCTCGGATGAGGCTGTCTCCTCGGCTGTAGAGGGTGTGGACGATGAGGCACTCGCGTACGAGGCGGCTCAAAAAAGAGTGACCAGACTAAAGAGCCTGGAGTGGAACGAGTTTCGCAAGAAAATGAGCGATTTCCTCGCCCGACGTGGATTTTCCTACTCTGTGATTGCGCCGGTCGTCACACGCATATGGAACGAGGCGCACAAGGATGAACAACACTATGAAGAAGAGGATTTAACATGAACCCGATCGCCTGGATCATTGCCATACTTTTTTTAATTGTGGGGGTTGCTGTTGGTTACTTTTTTCACCGTTATCAGGTGGAGATTGCCCGCAGAAACCAACAGGAAAAAGCCGATAATATTCTCAAGGGAGCCAGCGAGCAGGCACGCCTGATTGAAAGTCAGGCGCGTGAGAACGCTGTCAAGATCGTGCAGGCTGCCGAAGCGGAGATCAAGGAACGCCGCGTCGAACTGAACAAAGAGACGGAGCGGCTCGACAAGCGTCGCTCCGAGCTTGATAACCGCGTAGACCGGCTGGAACAACGTGAGCAGACCATCAACAAACGTCAGTCGCAGATCGATCGACGTGGAAATGAGATCGAAAAGCTGTACGAAGACCAGGTCAAGAAACTTGAGTTTATCGCCCAAATGACACCGGATGACGCAAAGAAAGAGCTTTTTGCGGCAGTCGAAAAGGAAGCTCGCGGCGACATGGCGCGCATCATCCGCCAGATCGAGGCGGAGGCGCGCGAACAGGGCGAAAAGCGCGCCCGCAAGCTGATCGCGGACGCCATCCAGCGCGTCGCATCTGAGCACGTTGCAGAGGTCACGCGCGCCGTTGTCACACTCCCCAACGAAGAGATGAAGGGGCGTATCGTCGGGCGCAACGGACGCAATATCAAAGCCTTTGAGCAGGCCGCCGGCGTGGACGTGATCGTGGACGACACGCCTGATTCCGTCACGGTTTCGTGCTTCGACTCGGTTCGGCGCGAGATCGGTCGTCGTGCGCTGGCAAAACTGATTCTGGATGGCAGAATCCATCCCGCGCACATTGAAAAAATTGTTGAGGACGAAACCCGGGCTGTAGAAAAGATCATCAACGAAGCCGGTGAGCAGGCGGCGTATGATGCCAACATCACAGGCTTGCATCCCGAGGTGATGCGCATGATGGGTCGCCTCAAATTCAGGACGTCCTATGGACAGAACCAGCTTGCCCACGCGGTGGAAGTGTCGAAGCTTGCGGGCATCCTGGCGGCTGAGATCGGCGCAAATGTGGAACTCTCCAAACAGGGCGGCTTCCTGCACGACATAGGCAAAGCCATGGACCACAACCAGGAAGGGACACACGCCAAACTGGGTGCTGAGTTCTGCCGGCGTTACGGCGTGAATTCCGTGGTGGTCAATGCAATCGAATCGCACCATCATGAGGTGGACCAACTGACGGTGGAAGCAGTCATCGCCGAAGCCGCGGATGCCATCTCAGGCGCGCGCCCCGGTGCCCGCCGCGAAGACCTGGAGGCGTACATCAAACGGATCCGTTCCCTGGAGGAAATGTCAATGTCCTTCGAAGGCGTGCAGCAAGCCTTTGCCATCCAGGCGGGTCGTGAAGTGCGCATTATCGTCAAGCCGGATGCCATCGACGACCTGGCATCGGCAAGGCTGGCGCGCGATGTTGCCAAGAAGATCGAAGAGACCATGCAGTATCCGGGTCAGATCAGAGTGACGGTGATACGCGAAACAAGGGCAACCGAGATCGCGAAGTAACCCTGCCGATTTTCTTTCTCCATCACGCTGGCTGGTGCAATCGTATGGTTGTCTATACGAAGCTCCAGCCAGCATTTTTGTAAAGAAAATGTGCTGCTCTTATTATTTTGCAGGAGGCAATCATCATTATAATTACTGACTATGGTGGCTGAACGAACGGCGGGCCTGTTTGAAGAACTTATCGCGATACATTCTCTCGCGCGGTTTCGCCTATGGATTGTTGCCAGCCTGGTACTGCTTTATATCATTACCTTTCCGATTTTTAGATCCATCCTGCTGGTCTCTGTGCCTGTCGCGGTCGCGGGCTGGTTCTATTATCGGAGTGGGGGCATTCTGGCATCCATCCTGGCTTTTGTTCTAAACCTTCTTCTTTTTCATCAGTTTATCGGGCCGCTAAGCTGGAACACGCTTTTCGATCTGGAAAACGGCTTCCTCCCAGGACATATCTTCGTTGTTGTGCTCGGCATCCTGATTGGGTATTTACGCAGCGTCTTTGAGAATCTCTTTCAACTCCACGAAAGATTACGCTCGCAGGAACGGTTTCTCAGTCTTTCGAATATGATCGTCAAAAAAATTCTGGCGCCCAGTAGACCAGAGCGACTCTTTGACGACGTGACCAACCACCTGACCAACTTGTTTGTGGCAGATCATGGTTACATCACACGCTGGGATCCCGTTCAGGAAAAGGCATTCCTGGTTGCCGCGACCACTTCGTTCGACGATCCTTCCCTGAACATCGAACTGGATCCAAACGAAGCCAGAATTACCGAGCAGGTATTGCAGACCGGACAGGTCCTGGTGATTGAGGATCTCAAGAATACATCGTACAACCTCAATCTCTTCAGTCCATCGAATACATCTCACCCGGCTCGATCGGCGATTTGCCTGCCATTGGTGGCAAGAGAATATAAGTTCGGTACGGCAATCCTTGCCTATGATTCTCCGCGTGAATACAGCAGTGAAGATGTAACGTATGCAGAGAGGGTTGGCTATCAAATTGCCCTGGCGCTCTGGACGGTACAACAGGATGAAATCAGCCAGAAGCAGCTCAATGAGACAAGGACGCTGATGCAGATTGGACAGACATTGAGCGAGACGGAACGTGTGGGGTTAAATGTCGTTCTTCAGTTGATCGTTGATGCAGCCCGGACGTTGATTCCGCAGGCACAGAAAAGTGTTATTCATCTGGTCGATAAAGATAACCAGTCGCTGGTGCCGCAAGCCACTTCAGGGTTTCGCGATGAGGAAAAGATCATTCCGAACCTGAGAATGAATGTTGGAGCCGGCGCGGCTGGCCAGGTCTTGCGCGACGGGATCACAATCAATATCGCGGATGTAAATAACGACCCGCGCTTTCTGAAAATGGACCTTAAACCTGCCTACCAGTCTCTTCTGGTTGCGCCAGTACAAACTGCCAGCAAACAGCTTGGGACTATTAGTGTCGAGAGTGAAAAAACCCGGGCCTTTTCAGAACATGAGGCAGAGCTTCTAAAGGCATTAGGCAATCAGGCTGCCATCGCCATTGAGAATACCCGCCTGTTCGAAAGTACACAGCAAAGCCTGAAAGAGGTGAATGCTCTTTATAAAATCAGCCAGGGATTGGCTGCATCGTTGGACACCGATCAACTAATCCAGGATGTTCTGACTATGCTCCAGCAAAACTTTGGCTATTATTACGTACAGATATTTTTGTTGGATCCTGACAGCGGTGACTTAATTTTCCAAAGGGGCAGCGACGAGATCGGCACGAAGTTGTTCGAACAGGAGTTTCGCCTGCCCAGAGGCAAGGGCATCATCGGGTACGTTGCCGAAACCGCGAGCCCCTTCGTCACCAACAACGTTGATGACGTGGTGTTCTTCCACCGCAACCCACTCCTCCCCAATACCCGGTCTGAATTGGCGGTACCTATCAAAGTGGAGGGAAAGGTGGTCGGTGTTTTAGACATACAGCACGAAACGCCTGACCACCTCTCCGATGAAGACCTGCAGTTGATGATTGCTGTTGCCGACCAGCTGGCAGTCACCCTTCAAAAAGCTAGCCTTTACACGAACCTGCAGCGGGCTCTGCAACAGGAACATACCATCCGCTCTCAACTCCTTCAAAGTGAGCGGCTTGCGCTTGTTGGCCGCCTGCTCGCCTCCGTTTCTCATGAGTTGAATAATCCTTTGCAAGCCATTCAAAACGCGCTTTTCCTGTTGAAAGAGGAAGCGAATCTCACCAGACAGGGCAATCAGGATCTGGGCATCATCCTTTCGGAGACGGAACGCATGGCAGCCCTGATCGAGCGACTGCGAAGTGCGTATCGGCCTGCCCGTATAAAGGATTTCCAGACGGTGGACTTGAATAATCTGGTTGAGGATGTCTATGCACTAATCACAACGCACATGCGACACAAACAAATTGCATTTGAATTCATCCCGGACGCTGACCTGCCGGTCATTTCAGGGATCTCAGATCAGATTCGGCAAGTGGTCCTTAACCTTTTCCTCAACGCGATTGAGATTATGAAGCCGGGTGGCTGCCTCACCGTTCAGACCCAGAGGTTGCCCTCTCAAAACGAAATCCTGTTCGCCGTCAGAGATACGGGTCCTGGCATTGATCCTGAAATCCTGCCGAACATTTTCGAACCGTTTATCACCGGGAAACCGACCGGCACCGGCCTGGGGCTGACGATCACGCATGACATCATCCATCAGCATCACGGCCGTATCGAGGCGGCAAACCATCCGAACGGGGGAGCCATATTCAGTGTTTGGCTGCCCATCAATCAGGGAGAAAATAGATGAAATCCGATGGACATATCCTGATCGTAGATGATGAAGCCAGCCTGCGCCAGACCCTGGCACGCATCCTTCAGCGCGCCGGCTTTGAGGTGACAACTTCCACGAATGGAGGCGAGGCACTCAGCCTGCTTTCCCAGCACTCCTTTGACCTGGTCTATCTGGACATCCGCATGCCAGACATGAACGGGCTGGAAGTTCTTCAAGCCATTCACGCAAAGTTCCCTGACCTGCCGGTCATTTTGTTCACCGCCCAGCCTGACCTGAATTCAGCCGTCGAGGCATTGAGGCGCGGCGCGATGGACTATTTACTGAAACCTCTCAAGCCGCAGACAATCATCGATCGCACCCGGTCTATCCTCGCCAACAAACAAAAGGAGCGCCGGAAGCGTGAACTCCAACGGCAGATTGAGGGCCTACAGGCAGAACTAAACGCCCTGGAAAAGCCGGACCTGCTACAGCCCGACCAGACTCTGTTGCAGACCAACATCTCTGATGACCGGTTCCTTAGGCGCGGCGCGCTTACACTAGATATGCACACCCACCGCGTGACTATGAACGACCGCGCCATCAACCTACCTCCCACCTCCTTCGATTATTTGCTGGTGCTCGCACGCCATACGCCGAATGTGGTCGATTACCAGACTCTCGTTTCAGAAGCGCAGGGCTATGAAACTGATCCCCATGAGGCGCAGGAGCTGACGAAATGGCATATCCATCACATTCGGCAGGCTCTCGAGCCGGATACGCGCAACCCGATTTATGTGATCAATGTTCGGGGGACTGGTTACCGGCTTGTCACGGGCTGACGCTGACGGTTCGCCAGCTCTCTCGGTGTGTGGGAGGCAAACAGGGGGCTACTAACTTTTACCAACTTTACCCAATGTATCCTAACGCTGGATGATGGAATTCCAGGCAAAATTGGGACGATGAACCAAGTTAACTTCGCCCCCACTGACTCGCCTGTCCGCGTTCTCGTTGTAGACGACCATTTAGGCACCGCCACCACGCTGGCACGTGCCATCGCGCAGTTAGGTCCCGGGGTAGAGGTCATTCCAGCCACCAGCGGCGAGGAAGCTCTC
>JAICQC010000559.1 GCA_025938055.1 Anaerolineales bacterium
CCGAGATCCTCAAGCATATCAACGATAAAATCGAGAAACTGGGGAACAAGAAGTCGCCCACCATCGCGATCGATAAACTGGCAGATCAGATTCTCAAGGATTTCAAAGTTCCCACTGCCCGCCAAAAGCAGTACTCACACCGTCTGCGATACGGGTTGAACCACTATTTTGCCCGGCACTTTCATACGGCATCACGCTATGTCCTGGACGAGCAATGACAGCCCAGCCTCTCTTTGAAGTCACGCGGGGGGACGTGGTCGAGTCCATTCACTATGGCTCAGTTGCTGTTGTGGATTCAAACGGCAGGCTACTCGCATCCTATGGCGACCCACAAGTGGTCGCTTTTTTACGGTCCAGCGCCAAGCCATTTCAGGTGCTTCCGTTCGTAGAGGGTGGCGGGGTGGAATATTACGGACTGACCCCGCGCGAGCTTGCGATCGCCTGCGCCTCTCATGAGGGCAGTGATCTGCACGTGCAGACCGTCGAGAGCTTTCAAAAAAAAAGTGGCGTGGACGAGACGTCTTTGCAATGCGGTATTCATATGCCCGGCGATGTAGCTGCCTTCAAAGCCCTGGTTACCAATGGCGGGCTGCCAACGCCCAACCGAAATAACTGTTCAGGCAAACATACGGCAATGCTGGCCTATGCCAGGATGCGAGACCTGCCGCTGGAGAATTACCTGGAACCCAATCATCCTATCCAACAGGACATCCTTTCATCGTTCGCCATGATGAGTCAGCTGCCGGTGGACGAAATAAAACTCGGCACCGATGGTTGTTCCGCGCCGAACTTTGCTATCCCGCTGTATCATGCGGCGCTGGCGATGGCGCGTCTTTGTGACCCGCGCGAGCTTTCTTCGGAGCGTGCCTCTGCCTGCCGAAAAATTACTTCCGCCATGACGTCCTACCCCGAAATGGTCAGTGCCTATGGGGAATTCGATGAACAGCTAATGAAGTCCGCGGACGGGAAAATCGTCTGCAAGCGCGGCGCGGAGGGGTATCAGATCGCTGGGCTACTGCCCGGTGTTTTGCATGCGGAGGTACCCGGCGTGGGGATCGCCCTCAAAGTGAGCGACGGTGACCCTTCTCGGAGCGATCTCAACCTAACGCACAGCAACCGCGTCCGCCCGGCGGTGACGCTCGAAATCCTGCGCCAGCTGGGAGTCCTTACCTCAGAACAGGAGCAGGCGCTGGCTACGTTCGGTCCGGAAACGTCCATCAAAAATCATCGGGGTATTGTCACCGGTCAATCGCGCCCTATATTTAAGCTTTCCCTCGTTAATCAGAATTAAAATATGAATGTTACAATGAAAACCGGAAGAATTCCGTTCCAAGGAGAGTGAATTCATGGCTTCCGCTGGGGACCGCATTCTGCTTATTGAAGACGATCCTGAAATCAGCGATTTGATTGCGCGTCAGGCGCTTATCCCTGTGGGGTATTATGTGGATGTGGTGGCGGATTCCAGTGCCGCTATCAATCAGGCACTTCTGACTCCCCCCGATTTGATCATCGCAGACTTGAACCTGTCTGGCTTGAGTGCAAAGGACCTGCTGGTCGCTTTTGCTGCGCAGGGTATAAACACACCTCTGCTGGTGGTTGCCGGTAAAGGGCAGGAACAGGACATCATCCAGGCGTTCCGTCTTGGTGCCGCGGATTACCTGCTGTGGCCGGCGCGGGATGCCGAAGTGCTTGCCGCCGTGGAGCGCGTGCTAAGCCGTGTCCACGAGACGCGTGACCGCCAGCGACTCGACTCAAAATTGCATGCAATAAACCAGCAGCTTCAACGCCGGGACCGGGAGTTGGCAGCTCTCCTGAACATCGGCAAGGCGGTTGTTTCGATTCCGGATCACCGCGTTTTATTTCAGAAAATTATAGAAAGTCTGATCCCTATCTCGGAGGCAAAGATTGCCTGGCTGCTTATCCGAGATGAAGAGAAGAAACAATTTTTGCTTGTCGCGCAGCAGGGTCTTCCCAAAGTTTGGGCAAAGAAAATAAATATGCCCCTGGACGATGGGATCAGCGGGCTGGTAGCGCTTTCCGGGGAGACGTTATCGATTTCAGGTGAGCCCTTGTTACGGTTTCGCGTTGCCAATTTAGGGAGGTCAGCATGTGTGGTACCCATCAAAATCCAAAAAGAAGTGATTGGTACGCTGGTGGTCCTTCGGCAGGATGCACGCCCGTTTGAAAAGAGGGAACAGACAATCCTTGAAGCCATCGCGGATTATATTTCCATTTCCCTGTTGAACGCTCGCTTATTCCGGGCATTGAATGCATTGTCGCAGACTGCCAAAGAAGAGTAAAACCAGCAGAATAACGCTTCATAGCCAGAGATTGGCCTGGATGGACTCTGCCTTACAGAATCTCAACGAAAATCCTGCCGTAGTAAAAAAGAAGTAAAATTCCTCTGACGCGAACTATGTCGAAACCTGATTTAATCCTGCTGGCGTTGGAAGAGTCTTCCATTTTGTATTTGATGGACCGTGTCCTGCGGGCTGTGAAGTATGAAACTGCCATTGCGAATGACGTGGAGTCATTGGGGAAAATATTGAAAGAA
>JAICQC010000378.1 GCA_025938055.1 Anaerolineales bacterium
GAGGATTCCCATTTCGAGGATCAACCCGTTCGGAATCAGAACGACATCGGGCTTGTGAGTCTGCATCCATTCGAGGGCGGCGAGGGCGGCAAAGGTGTTGCGCTTCATCCGCAGGTCATAGAGCGCGCGGTCTTGGGGCGAGTCCATGCCCACATCTTCGCGCATCAAGGTGTACTGCGCGTCCCACAGCGAGATCTCTTCCACGTCGGCTTTGAGCGCGGCGGGTAGAACAGCAGCAGATCGAAGATCCAGAAGAGAGACGTGCTTCACAAACGGATCCAACGCGGTCAAAGCATCCCGCGTATGTAAGGCGCGCTGCTTTTGAGTCAGCTTGTCCATTTCCTTGTGCCACTCGGAATAGGGCAGAGTCATCAGCGTGACGTTATGTCCCAAGCCTGCCAGCGTGAGAGAAAAGAAGGCAGCCTGTTCGATCCAGTAATGAAGTGTGGCAAAGAAGAGGGTATTCTTGCCCGGCTTTTCCTGCTGGATGAATGGCTTCGCCTGCTCAATTGCATGTGGCAGCGATTTTGCCAGACGAGACAGATTGTAGTGATCCTTGCGGTCGCGGTTCTTCTGCCGGAGGGCATAATCCAGCTCAGCAGCGAGAGGTAGATCGCCGATAAAGTTGCGGAGGGAGGTTTTATTCAGCATGGTCATAGATCGTTGGTTTCGACACTGGCACCGCACGTGAATTGCTTGGCAATTCATGCAGGTGTACATCCCGCGAAAACATGCGGGAGTACTCAACCAGCGAGTCAATCAAGCTTCTCAATTTTCCAGTCCAAACGCGGGCGGATGGGTCCCTGACGAACCTCGGGCCATTGGGTGCCGGGCGCGCCGGAGATATCCACGTTGAACGAAAGGGCACTCTCGTCCATGAAGTAGCGGCGCACGCCGAACGAGCTGGCATTCACGCCGAGTGAATATCGGCCTTCGTTGAAGAAGTCCGACGGGATCTGGCAGCAGCTGACATAACGCCCCGCCTGGCGCGTGCCAAACTGTTCATACTGCTTTGCGTCGTCGGTATCGAACGAGGTGAACACGTACTCGCCGCGCATCGTGTTGAGGTACATCCCCACACGCAGACCGGTGACCGGCGCATCGAGCTGGTACTCCCATTCCACTGTGGCTGGCTCCGTGGAACGGACGGTATCCACGACTTTGCCGCTTCGATCCTTCAGCCGTAGGCGAATCGGATGGAATGGCGAGCTTGCCGCCGGGATTTCATCGGCATCCCAGGTGCGTTCACCCGATTCTGTCTGCCCGGAGGCGAGGTAGAAGTCCACGGCTTCGGGCGTAGGCGCGCGCTTGATGAGCTGTCCCTTTTTGAGGACAATAGCCTCCTGCGTAAGACGCAAGATCGCGGACATGTTGTGGCTCACAAACAGGACTGTGCGTCCCTGCTGCGCGACATCGTTCATCTTGCCGAGGCACTTGCGTTGGAATTCTGCGTCACCCACTGCCAGGACTTCATCCACAACGAGGATCTCAGGTTCCAGATGTGCAGCGACCGCGAACGCAAGCCGCAGATACATCCCCGAGGAATAGCGTTTGACCGGTGTATCAATGAACTGACCAACTTCGGAGAACTCGACCATCTCATCGAATTTTTTATCGATCTCCGAGCGCTTCATTCCGAGGATCGCGCCGTTCATGTAGATGTTCTCACGACCGGTGAGCTCCGGGTGAAAGCCTGTGCCCACTTCGAGCAACGAGCCAACTCGTCCGCGAACCGTCACGGTACCTTCGGTCGGTTCCGTGACGCGCGAGAGGACCTTGAGCAGTGTGCTCTTCCCCGCGCCATTGCGTCCCACAATCCCGAGAACTTTGCCTTCTTCCACATCGAAAGAAATATCCTTCAACGCCCAGACAAAATTCTGGTTGGTTCTTCTATCAGATTTTCCAACCAGGGCTTTCGCCAGCCGCACCGGCGCGTAGACTGTATCGACCAGAACGTCGCGCAGCATGTTATAGCGGAATCTGGTCTCTGCCGCGCCGATCTGGTACCGTTTACCGAGTTTTTTTACGCTGATTGCAATACTCATATCATAGTGTCAGGGGTCAAGTATCAGGTGTCAGGTGTGATTATTTCTTGGCTAACGAACGCTTGAAGCCGCCAATTAAGGCTTTTGTTTTGCGCGCTTGTTCATAGTACAAGTCAAATTCAGTCTGGTTGATATAGTTGGTATCGATCGCCGCATTAGCAGGGATTGCACTTCAACTGCAGAACGTCGTGCGATACCAAGAAAACGAGCGAATTCAAGCTTCGACTCAGAATCGAAACCTTCGGCAATATTGGTCATAGCGGATACAGAGGCACGTCGGATTTGATCCCTCATACTGAAATCTTTAGCAAACTGCTCCTTGTTTGTCAAAGCATAGATCATCTTGACCAAACTCCTGGCTTCCTGCCAAGCTTGTATATCTTCAAATCGCTGAATCATTGGCATAATACTTTCCTTCTTTCACATCCCTGATACTTGGCACCTGAAACCTGATACTTAAATCGTATCCGCGAATGTTTTTTCCATGCTGCGGAAGTAAAACAAGCCCGAAATGAAGATCAGGATGGAAATCAGCGCGGAGACCCACAGGGTAATATCCGGTCCACTGCCGGTGCCAAGCAATGCCCAGCGAAATCCGTTCACCACGCCAGCCATCGGGTTGAGGGAATACAGTATCCGCCATTCTTCAGAGATGACGGAGGCGGAATAGGCAACCGGTGTAATGAACAGCCAAAACTGCGTCAGGAACGGCAGGGCGTGGTTCACATCGCGGTATTTCACGTTGATGGCGGAGAGCCACAATGCCACACCCAGAGCAGTAATTAATGCCAGTAACAGGAAGAATGGAAGAGTCCACAGCAGGTTGTAGGCTGGCGTCACCTGATAATAGAGCATCAGCCCGACCAGAATGAAGAATGCAATCGCAAAATCAACCAGCCCCGCGAACACCGAGGACATCGGCAGGATCAGGCGGGGGAAGTAAATCTTTGTGACCATATTGTTGTGCGCTACCAATGAGCGGCTTCCCTGATTGAGCGCAACCGTAAACAGCCCCCATGGCAACAGCGCCGTAAATGAAAAAACCGGATAGGGAATCCCCTCGGTGGGAAGCTTTGCAACCCGGTCAAACAGGAACGTGAACACAAGCATGGTCATAACCGGCTGAATCACCGCCCAGGCCATGCCCAGCATGGTTTGCTTGTACTTCACCTTTACATCGCGCCAGACCATGAAGAAAACGAGTTCGCGGTAGATCCATAGGTCACGCAGGTTCAACGCGGCTAGTCCCTTGGAGGGTTTGATGTAAATCGTAGTGGGTTCGTGTTTTGCGAGTTCGGTCATCTGTATGTCACAGGTTTAAAGGTTGAAACGTTCAAACGTTAAACCTTCTAACGGATTTTGTCTCGATTTTCCTTGAACCACTCAATCGTCCGGCGCATGCCTTCCTCAAACGGGACCTGCGCGCTCCAGCCAAAATATTCCTTTGCACGCGAAACATCGAGGCCGCGCCGCGGCTGACCGTTGGGCTTGTCCGTCTGCCAGACAAGTTTGCCTTCGAATCCTGTCATGCGAACGATCATCTCTGCCAGGTCCCTGATGGAAATCTCGTAGCCGGAGCCCAGGTTCACAGGCTCGTCGCCGTTGTATTTTTCGGCGGCAGCAACGATGGCATCTGCAGCGTCTTCCACGTAGAGAAATTCGCGGGTTGGAGAACCATCACCCCACACGGGCAATTCCTCATCCCCGCGCTCACAAGCCTCCATGGCTTTGCGGATCAATGCCGGGATGACATGCGACGACTGCAAATCGAAGTTGTCACGCGGTCCGTACAGATTCACAGGTAACAGAAAGATCGCATTAAACCCATACTGCTGGCGGTATGCCTGCGCCTGCACCAGCATCATTTTCTTGGCAAGCCCATAGGGCGCATTTGTCTCCTCAGGATAGCCAGCCCACAGATCCTCTTCCCTGAATGGGACAGGCGTGAACTTGGGGTAGGCGCACACCGTCCCGATAGCGACGAATTTCCCCACATCATTTTTATACGCCTGATGCATCAACTCCACGCCCATCATCAAATTGTCGTAGAAGAACTCGGCGGGATGTTCGCGGTTCGCGCCGATGCCGCCCACGTTCGCGGCAAGGTGTATAACCACCACCTTCTTTGGATCAACATCCTTCAAAGTATCCGCATATAAGCGACGGATGTCATTCGGGTCAACGAGGTTGTACTGTTTGATACGAGGGATAAAAATACGCTCCGCGGTTGCGCCGCGCTGCTTCAATTTTTCGATCACAAAGGAACCAAGAAAGCCGCTTCCGCCTGTTACGATTACTTTCTTATCTTTCCAATAGGTAGAAGGTTTAATGTCTGAAGGTTCAAGGTTGGACATCATAAGATATTTCATCCTCCCGCACGCGGCGAGTATTGGGTTGAGATTCCAAATATTGAATTAATCTGGCAAGTTGTTTGCTGCATACTTCAGCCAGGGAATAGGCAGACTTAAATTCATCATTTGTTATATAGTTTTGTTCGTGAGCAATATAAAGTTGAGCACGAAGTTCACCAGCAGATCCCTTGGCACGCCCCAAGAACTGAATGAACAAGACTTGTGTCTGGCTCTCGAATCCTTCGGCGATATTTGACATAATCGACACAGCCGCCCGGCGCATTTGATCGCGAA
>JAICQC010000026.1 GCA_025938055.1 Anaerolineales bacterium
CCGTTTGCCTCAGCAGGAGAGCTGGATTGGCTTAAGAGTGATACGCAGGAATCGGGAGAACCTGACCAGCCCGCCGGTGAAGCATCGGATAAGACCGCGCCAGAAGATCTTAGCTGGCTGAACGATCTTGGCAAGCCTGCACAGACCTCAGAACCTGCCGCGGCGCACGAGGATCTGCGCTGGCTTAATGAGCTTGGTGGCGAGCCCGAACCGCTATCCACGCCTCCCTTCTCGGAACCGGGCTCTGAGACCGAAAATGTATCTCCTCGTCACACGGCGCCGCTCGGACAGCAAGAGCAGAAAGAACCTGAACCGGACTGGCTCAAGAGCGCCACCGAAGCGCCCACTATGCCGCCGCCGGGTGACCTGTCGATGGATTGGTTCTCTGGCACAGATCAGCCGCGCGAGCAGACTCCTCCTCCTGCGCCGCAAACCGCTCCCTTTGATGCGGACATCTCCTCGAAGCAGGATGAACCCGCTTCGCTTTCGAACCAGGATGTAGATTCCCTCTTCTCGGTGGAAATGCCAGACTGGCTTTCACGGCCCGATCCTGGCACGGCTGAACCTGTTGCGCAACAGACTGGCGCAGCACCCGCGGAAGAGGATGAGTCGCTGGCGCCGGTTGACCTGCCTTCCTGGGTGCAGGCGATGCGTCCAGTCGAAGCTGTCATTTCGGAGACCACCTCTGGCGTTGCCGATCAGCCTGCGGAAACGGAAGGTCCGCTTGCCGGGCTGCATAGCGTCATCCCGATCGCGCCCATAGGCTCATCCAGAAGACCGAAAGCGGTTTCGCTTACCTTGCAGGTTTCAGATGAGCAACAGTCGAGCGTGGCATTGCTGGAACAAATCCTGGGCAGCGAGACAAGTCCGCGCGCCCTGATTACACCTTCCTTTGTCGTGTCTCAGCACTGGCTGCGCTGGGCACTCAGCGGCGTGTTCCTGCTGGTGCTGACCGCCGCGATTTTCTTGCGATCACAGATGATGCCGGTTTCTGCTGTTCTTCCACAGGAAGCCAGCGGCTTGTCCAACACTGTGATCGGGATTCCCGCAGGTGCAAAAGTCCTGGTGGTGATCGACTATGAACCGTCTCTGGCTGGCGAGATGGAGGCGATCAGCGCTCCCCTGCTCGATCAGATCATCCTCTTAAGCCGGCCCAGCCTCTCGTTTATCTCCACTTCCCCAAGTGGCGTTGCCCTCGCGGAACGGCTGCTGACCAACATCAATCAGGCAGGCGCGCAGTACGCCAACCTGGGATACCTGCCCGGCGGTTCCGCTGGAGTGCTGGGATTTATCGAAGCGCCAGGTCAGATCATGCCCCTGGCAGATGTGCAATTATTTTCTGAATATTCTGCGTTGATCGTGCTCACAGACCATGCTGAGTCGGGGCGTGTATGGGTGGAGCAATTACAGGGACGGAAACAAATCGACCCTGCCCTGACGAACCAACCGTTATTGATGGTTGCCAGCGCGCAGGCAGGTCCTTTGCTTCAGCCGTATGTGTCCTCGGGGCAGGTCACCGCCATGCTGAGCGGGCTTTCAGATGCGGCTCGTTATGAATTTGTAAACAATAATCGCCCAGGGATTGCGCGTTCGTACTGGGATACCTTTGGGATTGGCTTGACAATGGCGATCGCGTTGATCGTACTCGGCAGCCTCTGGAGTCTTTTCACGGGAATTCGCGCCCGCCGGACGAGTGCAGAACAGGGATAACCAGATGTCCATTGAAGTCATCTCTGCAATCGTTGGATTTGCCCTGACCTTAATGGTCTTTAGTTACCTCATCGGTGACAATCCTTTGTTCCGCATTGCGGTCTATCTCTTTATCGGCGTCGCGTCCGGTTATGCGGCTACGGTTGTATGGCACTATGTGCTTGTCCCCAGATTGTTCCAATCTCTCACGGCATTCAATCCGCTCACAATTGTTCCTTTGCTCCTGGGCATCTCATTACTTGCAAAACTTTCCCCGCGTATTTCATGGGTTGGGAATGTTGCCATGGCAGTCCTGGTCGGTGTGGGCGCCGCAGCGGCTGTCGGTGGCGCGGTGATCGGGACGCTGCTGCCGCAGGCTCGGGCGGCGATGGCTGGGCTCGATGTGCTTTCTGCAGGAAGTGGTGTCGCCTTCAGATTATTGGAGGGAGTCGTCATGCTGGGAGGCACAGTCTTCACGCTGGCATCCTTCCACTTCAGCGCCTCCCGCGCCGCGGATGGCACTCCAAAGCGGAATCCCATCATCGAAGGGATTGCCTGGGTTGGGCGTATCTTTATCGCCATCACCTTCGGCGTTTTGTTTGCGGGTGTTTACATGTCTGCTCTCACCGCTATGATCGAACGGTTAAGTTTTGTCGTTGATTTCCTCAGACAATTGATTGGTATCTAGCCTATGCCTTCATCGCTGGTCCAAAACGAATCCATTCTTGCCATAGATGTCGGCGCGACCGTGACGCGCGCTGTGTTGTTCGACGTGGTCGAAGGGCAGTACCGCTTTGTTGCCGCGGGTCAGGCGCCCTCGACTGCCGAAGCGCCGTTCAAGGATATCGGCATCGGCGTGCGCGAGGCGATCACCAGCCTGCAAAACGTGACCGGTTCAATCCTCCTCGGTCCTCAGGATAACAATCTGATCGCGCCATCCCAACCTGATGGTTCGGGCGTCGACTCGGTGGTTGCGACCATTTCGGCGGGACCGGCTGTCAAGACGGTCGTGGTGGGTTTGCTTTCCGATGTTTCCGTGCAGAGCGCGCGACGCCTGGCAGAATCCACGTACAGCCGCATTGTGGATACGCTCGATCTTTCGGACCACCGCAGACCGGACCAGCAGATGGACAGCATCGTGCGTTCGCGGCCCGACCTGGTGATCCTCGCTGGCGGGACTGATGGCGGCGCCTCACGCTCCATTCAAAAGATGCTTGAAGCGGTGGGTCTTGCCTGTTACCTGATGCCGCTTGAGAAGCGCCCCATGGTGTTATATGCTGGTAACCAGAAACTTGCCGACGATGTCAAGGAATTACTCGGGGGACACGCCGGAAAAGTGGAGATCAGCTACAACGTGCGCCCCTCGCTCGAAACAGAAGACCTGGATCCCGGGCGCCACGAACTGGCTTTGCTCATGACCAAGCTGCGCCAGCGTCAGATCAAAGGCGTGGATGAACTCAATCTCTGGACGGCTGGAAATCTTCTTCCAACTGCTTACGCTCAGGGACGGATTATCCGCTTTTTGAGCAAGCTCTATGAATCCACGCGCGGCTTGTTATATGTGAATGTTGGCGCCTCGGCAACTTCGGTCGCGGCGGGCTTTGCCGGTGAGCTTACTCTGGGCGTTTATCCGCAGTATGGGCTGGGCGAAAACCTGGCTGGCTTGTTGCAGCAGACCGAGATCGATGGCATTATGCGCTGGCTGCAGCTTGATGTTTCCGAAAATATGCTGCGCGAGTATATGTTTCAAAAATCGCTATATCCGTCCTCCATTCCAGCAACCAAAGACGAGCAGGCGCTGGTTCACGCCATTGCCCGCCAGGCGTTGTATCTGGCGGTACGCACGGCGCAGAAGGATTTCCCGGCTCACGCGCGCCCCACGCGCAGCGGCGTCATGCCTCCATTGGATTTGATCCTGGGCGGAGGAGGCGCGGTCAGTGAAGGGACGTCGCTCGGGCAGAGTCTGCTGTTGCTGCTGGATGCCATTCAGCCGGTTGGCATCCTGCCCATCCTGCTTGATCAGAACAATTTGCTGCCTCTGCTCGGGGTAGCCGCCTCACGCAGTCATTACCTGCCGGTGCAGGTCATCGAGTCAGGTGCGTTCATTGGTCTGGGAACTGTCGTTTCGGTGATCGCCTCGGCGAATTATGGGGACCAGGTCTTGCGTGCCAGGCTGAGTTACAGTGATGGGACAGAAGCGCGCGCCGAAGTCAAGTTTGGCGGGCTGGAGATCCTGCCTCTGCCCAACGGGCAGACCGCACGCCTTAGCCTGCAGCCATTCCACCGCGCAGACGTCGGGCTGGGTCCCGGGAAGAGCGGCGCGGTCACGGTCACGGGCGGCGCGCTGGGAGTCGTCATCGACGCGCGCGGACGCCCGCTGCAGATCCCCAGTGATCCGGTGCGCAGGCGCGAACTGATGAAGCGATGGTCCTACACGGTGGGAGGCTGATATGCTTGCTCCGGTGCTCAATATTTTGCCGCTCGCCACAATCGTCCGTGAACGAACCCTGCCGGTTGCCGGGAAGGTGAACGCCCATGTCAACCAGCGTGTGAACCCCACAGATGTGATCGCGGAAGCCAGTTATGCGCGCGAACATGTCCTGTTCGACGTGGCGCGTACGTTTGGCGTCTCCACGAATGCAGCCGATAAGATGATCAAAGTCAATACCGGAGACCGCGTGATGCAGGGCGCGCTGGTGGCAGAGAGCGGCGGGCTGATCTCGCGCTCCATCAAGGCGCCGCGCGCCGGGCGCGTGATGATCGTGGGCGGCGGGCAAGTCCTGATGGAAGTCGGTGACACGCGGGTAGAGTTGCGCGCCGGTTTGCCGGGTGTAGTGACGCAGGTCCTGCCCGAACGCGGTGTGGTGATTCAGACCGCGGGCGCGCTCATCCAGGGCGTGTGGGGGAACGGCCGCATCGATAATGGCTTGATGGTGAACCTGCTGCAGAAGCCGGACGACATCCTCACCCCGGACCGCCTCGACGTGAGCCTGCGCGGCTCTGTCATCCTGGGCGGGCACGTGCGTGATTTGGAGACCTTGCGTGCCGCAGCAGAACTCCCGGTGCGCGGCCTGGTCCTTTCGAGTCTGCTCTCGCCGCTGATTGTGTCTGCCTACCAGATGCGCTATCCCATAATCGTGACAGACGGCTTTGGCGCCATGCCGATGAATTCGGCGGCGTTCCGCCTGCTGACCACCAACGACAAACGTGAAGTGACCGTGAACGCTGAACACTTCGACCGTTATTACGGGAATCGCCCCGAAGTGATCATTCCGCTACCGGTCTCCACAGAACCACCTGAGCCGAACAGCTTTGAGCCGTTTGGCGTCGGGCAGACCGTGCGCCTGCGCCGCCCACCCCATGCAGGCATGATCGGTACGATAACTGCGCTGCCCGCAGGACTCAGCACATTGCCAAGCGGCCTGCGTGCCCAAGCCGCAGAGGTAAAGCTCGAAAACGGTGAGTCGATGCTCGTGCCTTTGGTAAATTTGGAAGTTGTGGGATAATACGATTCAGAAACGCAATATAGAGGAGAGTGCAGCATGACGACGTATGATGATCCAGATTTTGATGATCCTACTCCGCCTGAAGAATCAAACAATCGTACATTTCTGCTCATCGCCGGTGTTCTGGGCGGACTTGTTTTTCTGGGACTGCTCTGTATTGTTGGTTACTTTTTCTTGAGGAACAGCTCAAACCAGCAGAACCAATCCACTGCCATTGCACAGGCAACGCAGCAGGAAGCCACCATCCAGGCGGGAGTTACGCAGACCGTGATTGCGCAAAACCTGACCCAGACTGCGGCTGTGACGAATACAGTCCCGCCCACAAATACCCCGGTGATCGCCGAAGCGACTCTCACTCCCTCCCCGACCTCTGATCCCGCGACCCAGACGGTCGCTGCCGCCTTCACCCAGATCGCGGTCTCCACACAGACGATCATCCCGACCTCCACCGCGCTGCCCAATACCGGTTTCGTAGATGAGTTCGGTGCACCAGGGTTAATGCTGGCTGCGGTCGCACTTGTAGCTGTCATCTTCCTGGTGCGAAGGCTGCGAGCATCGCCGTCGTAATCGCATTCCTGGCGATACATGACCCTGAAGGTTTACAGCCTTTAGGGTCTTTTTTTGTCTTGACATGCAGATATATAGTGATAAAATTCACAATAAAGAATGTCCGAATTGTCCAATTTGAGAGGAGGCGAGATGGCTGGGAGAGTTGTATTAATTAATCCGGCAAGGCACTTCATTGCCAACGAACATGGACTGGGCTATCTCATTCCCCTCGGGTTGGCGAGCATCGGGGGACCGTTGATCGATGCCGGATTTTCCGTGAAGTTGATCGATCACGATAGGAACGGCTGGTCGTATCCAAGGTTGATTCAGGAAGTTGCCGACTTCCAGGCGGACTATGTCCTGCTGGGGCATTCCGGTTCCACCGCCGCGCACAAGACGGCGATCAAAACGATCCGAACAATTCATCAGAAGCTTCCTCATCTGCGCGTGGTGTATGGAGGCGTGTATCCCTCCTACGCCCATGAAGTAGTGATGGCGGAATGTGAGGAGATCGACGCCATCGTGCGCGGGGAAGGCGAGCAGACAGTCGTCGGCTTGCTTCGCACCTGGGAGCAGACGGACGATCTTAGCTACGTGGATGGAGTCACCTGGCGGCGTGGGGAGGAGATCGTCGTCAATCGCTCACGGACGCCGATCCGAAACCTCGATGAATACCGCCCCGGCTGGGAGCTTGTGGACTGGTCGCGTTACTCGATGTTCGGGTTCAAGAACGCGGCGGGATTGCAGTTTAGCCGCGGCTGTACGCTGACCTGCACCTATTGCGGGCAGTGGATGTTCTGGAAGAAGTGGCGGCACCGCAGCCCGGAAAATATCGTGGAGCAGTTAAAGATATTGAAGAATCAATATGGTGTGAGCATCGTCTGGTTTGCGGACGAGAACTTCGCCGCGGACCGGGATGTTGTGATACACATCCTCGAGTTGATCGCCGAGGCAAACCTCGGGCTCTCGCTCAACCTCAACATGACCGCCGCGGACGTGGTGCGCGATGCCGACTTGATTCCTCTCTACAAACGCGCCGGCGTAGATTACATCGTGATGGGCATCGAAACGCTCAAAGACGAAGTGGTGACGAACATCCGCAAGAACAATCCGTTCGAGATCTCAAAGGAAGCTGTGCGACTGCTGCGCGAGAATAACATCATCAGCCTGACGAATATTATCTACGGATTGGAAGAGGAAAGCTGGAAGACGATCTTCGAGAAATTCAAAGGCTTGCTCGAGCTGGATTCGGACATCCTGAACGCTATGTATCTCACCCCGCACTTCTGGACGGCGCAGGGACGATCTACTCAGCCAGAGCGCGTGATCCAGTTGGATCAGGATAAATGGTCCTATCGTAACCAGGTGCTTGCCACGCGATATTTAGCGCCAGTCGGATTGTTTCTGGGAGTCAAGTCGACGGAAATATTGTTCCACCTGCGCCCGAAAGCATTGAAACGCGTGTTATTCGGAAGAGATAAACGCTACCTGCAGATCATGCGTCATTCGATGTGGGTTGGAATTAAGGTGATAATAGCCGAGATCTTCGAGTTTATTTTTGAAACTAGGTTTTCGCCGCAGGGGCGTATGAAAGCGCTGCATGGGATGAACGTGAAACCTGCAATGAGTGGTGACGATTAGAGATCTAATTTGGGTTATTTTTAATGCAAGAAATGAGCCACTATGAAAAATTTAGATGTCAATAGCAATCCACAATCGAATAAGCTTTCCAATTGGCCTGTTCTCTTACGCTGGTTGCTAAGAGGGCTTGCGGGGTTTGGAATAAGTTCATTAATTTATCTTGATTTCTTAACTAGTACAAATATCATTCCCGTTTTTTTTACTGAAGGTCCCATTTGTGGGTCAATACTATATTCTCAACTACCTTATCTATTCTGAGTTAAATTCTAGTAAATACAACATTATAATTCCCGCGTTAATCTGGGGAGGCGTTGGAGCGTTATTAGCCTCCGGTCAAAAGAAACAAATCGACTCGGGTTGGACTCTCTTAGTACTCTATGTTATTGGGGGGATTGGAGCATATTTCTTAACTGCCCTGTTATTTGTTATAACATAGCTGACAGACCCGCCGAATAAGAACCAAATTATTTGAATTTTGATCAAAACTCCCCCGGCGCGCACTGCAAACAGACCAGTCCTTCTGAACGCCACATTTCCACTACGCGGCTGCGGTCTTCCACGACGAATAAAACCTTGCTCTTGTCTATGCCTGCGAGCAGCTCTCGCTTCACGGTGGTATCCGGGCGGTGATCCTGGTCTTGTCGCAGCAGCAGCTCATGATAGTTGACGCCCTTTTCAGCCAGCCATTCCACCGTTTGTGCGCGATGTTCCTCGCTCCGCCCGGAACAGAGAATGATCTGAATCCCTGACGCGTAGAGAATATTACACAGCCGCACCATCGAATCGATGGCTTTGTCCTGTGCCATTCCCTGAAAGAAAGCGGGCCAGTTCTTGGGCTTTTTCCTCACGTGATGGATGCGCTCGGAAACGTCTGCCAGCGTGCCGTCGATATCGAAGATCACAATTTCGTCTGCCACAGGTCACTACTGTTCCTTGTGTCATTGCGAGTCTTAGAGAAGCAATCGATACTCTCGCAATGACATTTAACTTACTATACGAGATTCACGACAGTCTGTTCTCCAAAATAACTCACGCCTCCCAGCTCAAAAGCTGAGAGGCGCGATAGCACCAATCAATTCGTTCGATTAAATTCTACACAACAGATTCAGCCACCTGCTCTCCATATTTCAACAACGCCTTGACCATCGCCTGCGTTCTGCCCTCGGCGTAGACTCGCAGCACCGGCTCCGTCCCCGACGGTCGGATGAGCAGCCACGAGTCATCAGACATAATGTATTTGACGCCGTCACGCTGGCTGATCTCACAGACCTTCTCGTCCCCGATCTCTGCTGGAGCCTGCTTCATGAGGAACTCGGTCATCTCCGCCTTCGCCACCGGGCGGCTCAGCCGCAGGTCCACGCGCTCGTAAAAGGCAGGACCCACATCCTCCAGCAGATCCTCCACCAGGCTGTTCAACGTTTTGCCCGATGCCGCGATCATCTCTACGAGCAGCAATCCCATGATGGGCCCGTCGCCCTCGGGGATATGTCCCTTGAATGAGATGCCGCCCGACTCCTCGCCGCCGATCAGTACATCCTCGGTCATCATGTAATCGGCGATGTGGTTGAAACCCACTGGCGTTTCGTGCAGGGTGAGACCGTAGCGTTTTGCCAGGCGGTCGATCATGCGCGTGGTGGAAACCGTCCGCACGACCGCGCCGCTCCAGCCGCGTTTTTCGACGAGATACTTGAGCGAGAGCGCCATGATCTTGTGTGGGTCCACGAATGTAGCGCGCTCGTCCATCGCGCCGATACGGTCCGCGTCGCCGTCGGTCACCACGCCGAAGTCGCCCATCCCTGAGCTGATCGCTGATGCCAGCGCGCCCAGATATTTAGCAATCGGCTCCGGGTGCACACTTCCAAAGCCGGGGTTCATCTCGCCGCGGATCTCCGCGATCTCACAGCCCGTGCCCTGCAAAAAGGATTTAATGACGCCGCGTCCCGCGCCATACATAGCGTCCACCGCAAAGCGCTGCGGGTTCTCCGCGATGACCTCGGTATTGATCAGCGTTCGCAACTGGTCGAAGTAGGCAGGCAAGGGATTAAATCTCTGGATCAACCCGGCTTCGCGCGCCTTCTTGAAATCCATCAGGTTGGGACCGCGCGCCTGCTGCTCATTGTCGTAGATGTAAACTTCCACGCGACGGCATTGCTCGGGCAGCGCCGACCCACCGAAGGCGCCCTTGAGCTTGACCCCGTTGTAGCGCGGCGCGTTGTGCGAGGCAGTGATCATCACGCCCGCAATGGCGTGGTTATGCTTGACCGCGTACGAGATCGCCGGCGTGGGTGCATCTGACTGCGCCAGCAGGACGGTGAATCCGTTTGCGGCGAGGACGCGCGCCACTTCCCCGGCATAGCGGTCGGAGAGGAAACGGGTATCGAACCCGACCACGATCTTCCTCGGGTCCGGGCGCGGTCCGCCGTTCCCAGACTTATCCCAATGGTCCGACGCAACCGCGTCCGCGATGGCTTGGGTGACAATCCGTAAATTATCGAACGTAAATGTATCTGAGATGACGGCTCTCCAGCCGTCCGTTCCAAAATGAATGGGCATAGTATTCCTCGATGAAATAAATTTTGATGAATTACGTTAGAGCATTTATGGTGTAGGTGAGGGCTGCCAGTCTGCGACGGGCGTGGCGGTCTGCAGCACAGTCTGGATCATCCACCCCTCGACGCGCGTGTCGTTGGCGATCGTAAAGACGTGCACCCAGACGACGCCGTTCACCTCCTGCAGGTCGTTGGGAATGATCGTGACGGTCGAACCGTTGGCGAGCGTGATCAATACCTGTCCGCCAGGGTTCTCACGGATAAACGCCCCGCCGCCCTCAGATGCGCGAATGACCGCAAGGATGGGCGTGGGCTCGGCTGTCACCGTGACCGTGGGCGTTTCCGTTGCGGGAAGTGTGGCAGACGTGGAGCTCGGTCGGGGAATTTGTGACTCCGTGCTTTCGGGAACGACGATCACCGCGGTCTCCTCGTCCGGCGCAGGCGTCATGGACGAGATTGCTAAAGGCGTGGTCGTGAATTCGATAACGGCAACAGGCGCAGGCGTGTCCGAGGCGGCTCCTGCGCTTCCCATGATCAAGTCTCCAAGATCCGCATAAATGAATACCGTTGCGGCGAGCACCATGAAGATCAGCCCCGTAAAGACAACGCCGCTGAAGGAGGTCGGGTAGAAACGCAGGAAAAAGAGAGTCAGCAGTCCAAAGAGCGTCGCCCAGGCCAGGTGAACGACGAAGACCAGCAACCCCTGGGGCCATATCCCGCCCATGCCGCTTCCCAGGCCGAAACCTGCCGCGCAGAGCGGAAGAAACAACTCATACGCCAGCAGCGCGCTCGGGAGATAGGGGCGGTTCTCCGAGCGCACAAACGAGACGGTGATAAGGATCGCGGCGATGGTCAGCGCGAGCAGATCGGGCCACCATAAGCGACTGTGAATAAAGGCTTCGTTCAACGTCAGCGGCTGGAACGGGCGTGAAGCGTACCCGGCGAGCAGCCCTCCCAGAAAGATGGTCAATGAACTGATGGCGAGTGCTGCGATGGTCTGTAGGAAAAGACGGAATGCGCCTGCGATGATCGAAAGCGTTGTGCCAACCCAGGGCGTCAGCAGCGGTGCAACGAGAATCCCGAAGACAAGCAGCGCCTGTGTGTTGAACAGATATCCCAGTCCCAGAATGGCGCCGGAAACAAATGAAAACACAAAAAGCTCATAGGATGGGAATGCACGCCGGACCAGGTGACTGAACAATTCGGCGCGTTCCGCCTGATCGGTAGGAAACTGGGCGCGGCGTTGCGCGCGTCGGCGGCGCGCCCGCGCGGACACGAATTCAGGTGTGCCTTCAGGATGAGGCTGTGTGGGTGTTTCCGGATAACTCATGCAGCGTGCCCTTGGATGGATCTGGCGGTTCCATTATACACGTTTGAAACAGGAGCCTACTCCAACCAAATTCCGGTTCTCCAGATTCTGCCGTGGAATGGGACCGGATCTTTCACGGAATTTCCCGGAGAGCCCCGATTCCTGCTCCAAACGTAAATATGATAGAGAAGGCTTTTTCTCTCACTTGTAGTTAAGGGCAAGGTGTTATAAATTAAGTAAACCTTTATTGGTTTTGAAAGTGAGGAAGCCATGACTATGTCTAACCGACAGACGCTCAAGGCTCTCGGCACTCTCTACAGAATTGTAGAAGCCGGTGAACGGGGGTATGCAGTGGCCGCCGCGAATGTGGACAATCGAGGTTTGAAACTTCTCTTCAAGTCCTTTGCCCAGCAACGAGCAAACTTCAAAACTGAGATTTTTCAGGAGATGCAACGTTTGAACGGTCCTGCACATACGCCTGGCAACGGACTGAGCAGTATCCTCGCCATGATCCATCGCGGGCGCATCGACATTTTTGCGGCTCTAACGATTGGCGACGAGAACGAAGAGCAAGTAGTTCTGAAAGAGGTGATGCTGGGTGAAAGTGTAACGCTGAGAGCGTACCAGAATACCTTGAAAAAAGATTTGCCACCCGAAATCCGAGAAGTGGTCACACGCCAGTTTGAGGAGGTGCGGCGCGTGGTGGAACAGGTCCATTTGATGAAGGGCAGGGAGGGAAAGCGCTTGCTCGTCCGGCTGTATGACACAGAAATGGATGCCAATCGTGCCGTAGAAAGGCTCAGGCAATCTGGGCTGGCGCAGGAATCCATCGAGAAAGTGCTGGTGGACAAAACCGCGGTCCTGTATAAGGGCAGAGGCACGACTTTGCGCGAGACGATTTTCTCCGGAGCCGTAGGTGGAGCGTTCTGGGGTTCTGTGATTGGATTGCTGGCTGTCATTAATGTGTTGCAATTGCCGAACTGGAACCCAGGCGTCCAGTCATTCATGGACCAACGTCTATGGGCGTTCATTGCACTGGTCCTGTGCATTGCCGGTGGTGTTTTTGTGGGGACAATGATTGGTACGTTCATCGGCTGGGGGATCAAAAGCAGTGACGCCTACCTCTATGATCACGGACTCGAACGGGGCCGGATTCTGGTCAAATCTCTGGTAGATGAATCACGTGCATCTAAAGCGTGGCGGATGTTGGCGCATGTCAACATCGAATCAAGGGCGCGGACAAAGGAAATCCTAACGTAAGTCTCATTGCTAATGAGAACAATGGACGTGGGCGCGTATCCAGGTAGATGAGCGGATACGTATGCATCTTATTGACATGTGTTGTGCTTCGAGTATAATACCGTGCGCATGCTTGCCCCGCAGCTCAGTTAGCAGAGCAGGCGACTCTTAAGCAATTGCTCAGTGCGTGTAAACAATTTAGGCCCCGTAGCTCAGCTGGCAGAGCAGGCGACTCTTAATCGTCTTGTCGAGCGTTCGATCCGCTCCGGGGTCACAAAAACAAGCTAATTTTAGAATCAAGCGATCTGGTTTAAAAAGCCAGGTCGTTTGATTCTAAAATGTTAAGCACATAGTGAGTGGTATAGCTTAATGTACAGCTTGGAGGATCTGATGACACAAAGGAAATGCGATCATCGCAAGATCACTGTAACTGAAATGGGATGGTTTCGTGGGCGGAGGTAATTCGTGTGATAATTGTGCGAAGCACTAATTAGCAATTGCCTGATCATAACATTGAAGGACTGAAACCGTGGGGAAGGGCAGCTGCCGTTCCTTACAGGGTATTTGCTTCTGTTGGCTGATGGATTTGGGGGACGGAGGGCGTAGAATCAAGTAAGAAACAACAATCCCGATAAACGGTTGTGGAAAGATTATCCCTGGTCGGTCACAATAAACAGCGCTCTTACTCAAGTGGGCTGTTTATAATTAAGCTCAACCCCGATTTCTCATATCAAAATATAATAGAGCGGTAGTTCTTGACCTTGTGCACGACAAACACACTCAAAAATTGAACCCCTCGAAAATCGGTTTCCTCAAATCATGTTTAACACAATCCGTCTCTATCTCGATCGTCAGGCATCCTCTCTTTTTCGCTATTTTCTTGAGCAGCTTCTATATCTTCTTTTTGGATGGATTCCCACCATCATCGGCGTGGGGCTGCGCGGCGTGTTCTATCGCCTGATCCTGCATATGGATGGACTCGCCGCCATCGAGAGCCGCGTCCGCCTCCGGTTCGCGGACCAGATCCGCCTCGGTCACGGGGTCTATTTGGATGAGGGCGTATACCTGCATGCCTGCCCGCGCGGCATCGAGATCGGACCGGGGACGATTGTGATGCATGGAGCGGTGCTGCACGTCTACAATTTTCGGGATATGCCGCAATCGGGGATTAAGATCGGGAGAGACAGCCTCATCGGAGAATATTCCGTGATTCGCGGGCAGGGCGGCGTGCAGATCGGGGATCGCGTTTATACGTCGCCTTTTACACAGATCATCGCGGTCAATCATGTTTTCGATGATCCAAATCGCCCCTTTGTGGAGCAGGGGATTACCGCCGAAGGTATTGTGATCGAAGATGACGTCTGGCTGGGAGCCGGCGCGATCATCACCGATGGCGTACGAGTGGGGAAGGGCGCGGTCGTTGCGGCGGGCGCAGTCGTCACAAAGGATGTAGCCCCGCACACCGTTGTGGGAGGTGTCCCGGCAAAGCCGATCAAGACGATCGATGGGACGAACCCCGGAAAGCCTGATCGAGTCATTTATCATGCATACAAGGGAAATCTATGACAGTGTTGTCTGTGGTGATCCCAGCCTACAATGAAGAAAATGGGATTTCCGAGATCGCATCCCGCGTGCTAGCGGTGGAGGCTGCTCTCAAGAATGTGGGAGTTGAGCGCCTGGAACTGCTGGTGGTGGACGATGGCTCGCGGGACCACACGGCTGAGGTCGCGGAGAGCATCGCCGGAGTGAGAGTCATTCGTCATGCAAAAAACAAGGGATATGGCGCGGCGCTTAAGACAGGTTTTTCCAAATCCCGTGGCGAGCTCATTGGATTCCTGGATGCAGACGGAACGTATCCGCCGGAATATTTTCCGCAGTTGTGCCAGGTCGCGTTGAACGGCGCGGACCTCGTCATCGGCTCGCGCATGGCTGGCGAGGAAAGCCAGATGCCTTTCGCACGTCGTGTGGGTAATTTCTTTTTTGCTAACTTGCTCACCCTGCTCAGCCACCAAAAGGTAACGGATAGCGCGAGCGGGATGCGCGTATTCAAGCGCGAAATCCTCGAACAGATCTATCCTCTGCCTGATGGATTGAACCTGACGCCGGTGATGAGCACGCGCGCGGTCCATGAAGGCATCAATATCAAAGAAGTACCAATCCCATACAGCGAGCGGGTGGGGCGCTCAAAACTGAGCGTGATCCGGGATGGCAGCATCTTCATGCAGAGTATGTTGTGGACGGTGCTCTCCTACAACCCGGTGCGCATCCTGGGTTTACTGGGGCTGGGCGGCTTGGGAATCGCGGGGCTTGTTTTTCTGTGGATCCTGTACCTCAGGTCCATAGGCGTGATGACGCTAACTCCCTGGGGTGTGGCGGCGCTGTTCCTCGCATTGATATCTACAATCACCGGAGTCAACCTGATTGCCCTGGGTATCGCATTTAACTATCTGGTCGCGCTCTTTTATAAGAAACCCATTCGCCAGGGCTTGTTCGGCAAGCCGATCTTCAAAACGCCTCTCGACCGGCACTTCGGCTGGGTCGGTCTCCTGGCGATGTTTGCCGGGCTTGTCATTGGTCTCGTTGCGCCAGCGCTTGCCATGCGCGGCTGGGATATCGGGCGTTTGTGGTTCTATATGGTCTGCAGCGCCTTGACATTTCTGGTTGGCCTTCAACTGGTCGTCTACTGGCTGCTGTTGCGAATCCTGGAAGAGCTAAGCCAGCGCGGATTCCTTACGAGGCAGGATATAGGCTTGCGTGAGCTGTGAGCACCCGCTCGCGCGCAGGACTGCTGGAGATAGACCGCATCCTTTCACGCTTTGCCAGGGCAGAAATACTTCGTATAATCATGAAAGCTTTTTGCGGATTTGTCAGGCAGAATTTGAAACCTTTGCGGTCACCCTGCGTATAGAAGGTACAAGGAGCGTGAGTGAGCGATGAACTTGCCTGGGTTCTCCAGGCACAGCAAGGCAATGACGAAGCGTTTACAAAGCTTGTTGAAGAACATCAGACGCACGTCTACAACCTGTGTTACCGCATGTTAGGCGAGCCGGAAGCGGCAGAGGATGCCGCGCAGGAGACTTTCCTGCGCGCATACCAGAACCTGCACCGCTACGACCAGAACCGGTCGTTTGCCACCTGGCTGCTTTCGATCGGTGCACATTATTGTATAGACCGACTGCGTCGCCGCAAGCTTTCCGTCTTCTCCATCGATGAGGAGAATGACGACGGCGCAAGCTTCGAGATACGAGATTCCGCAGCTCCCGACCCGGAAGCGGAATCCGTGAAACGCGAGGACCACGACCGCCTGCATGTTTTGCTCAAGGACATCGATGAAACCGACCGGGCTGCGATCATTATGCGGTACTGGTATGACTTTTCTGAGATCGAAATTGCCGATTCGCTCAACCTGACCGTCAGTGCGGTCAAAAGCCGCTTGCACCGTGCGCGCCGCGCCCTCGCAGGCATGTGGCAGGAGGACGAACATCGGTCCCCTCGCGCTCGCGCCGAAAGGAGAGTCTATGAATCACCAGCCTTTTGAAGAGTGGCTGTTGAATGAAAAGCTGATCAGCCCCAAAGAGAAGCTGGAACTCGATGCACATCTGAGAGTTTGCAGCTATTGCAGCGCGCTGGCAGAAACGGGCAAGGCGTTACACACTGTAAAGCTGGTCTCTCCCACAGTTGGGTTTAGCGCGCGCTTCCAGGCGAGGCTTGCCATGCAGAGAGCCGCCGACCGCCGCCGTAAACGCTGGGGTTCCGTCCTCTTCACGTTCGGAGGGCTTGCGATGCTGCTTTGGATTACAAGCCCGTATCTGTCGTCCTTCCTTGCTTCGCCTGCCACATGGATCGCCTCGCTGGTCGAGTGGGGCATTTTCCTTGTCACGACACTACAGGCGCTGGCGCAGGCTGGCTCGGTGATACTGCGCGTGATTCCGGGCATCCTGCCTCCGTTTGCTTTGATGGTGCTGCTCTCGGCGTTGGCAGGCTTTGGTCTTTTGTGGTCAGTATCAATATGGCGGTTCACCCGGCAGGGAATACCGCGAGGAGTGTAGTCTATGAAGAACTCATTGAAGCTTTTAACCTTTTTCCTTTTACTTATCTTCACGCTTGTGCCCACGCGTGTGGCCTACGCACAGGGTCCCAACCCGGGAGGCGGAGGCCAGGTTCTGTTTGGCAGTAACTAT
This sequence comes from Anaerolineales bacterium, assembly GCA_025938055.1. The sequence continues at coordinate 16,664 of JAICQC010000026.1, forward strand.
ACAGTCGAAAGCGGCGACACCTACGAGGGTGACTTGGTTGTCTTTGGCGGCAATGTGACCATCGAAGAGGGCGCCAGCCTGGAGGGCGACCTGGTGGTCGTGGGCGGCACGATCCATAGTAACGGTGAAAACCAGGGCGATGTTGTGGCTGTGGGTGGGCAGATCAACCTCGAAGAGTCTGCGCTGGTGACAGGAGATGTGGTGACGGTTGGCGGTCAGCTGGAACAAGCCGAGGGCGCCGAGATCCAGGGCGAAATTATCAACAACGTGGCGCCGAACATTGGATTCCCCAGCGGGCGGATCCCGCCCACTGCGCCCGAAACACCTGAGATCCCAGATGTCTCCGCCCCGAACATTAATATCAGCTATAACCCGTTTGCCGAAGTCTTTTGGGTCTTTTTCTGGGCAGTAGTGGTTTCCGCGTTTGCCATGCTGCTGTCCCTGTTCTGGCAGCCTCAGATCGAACGTACCGGAAACACGATCGTTACACAACCCCTTATGACGGGTGCGATTGGTTTGCTGGCTTTTTTCGTGGCAGCCATCCTCTTCCTGACGGTCATCCCGCCCATCCTGATCGCTTTTGCATGGTTGTTTGGCGTTGTGGCGATGGGTTCGGAAGTCGGCGAGCGTTTCTCCAAAGCTATTAATCAAGTCTGGACACCGGTCCTGACGATCGGCTTTGGCACGTTCCTGCTCATGCTTGTAGGTGGGGCGATCGGCTTAATCCCCTGCCTGGGCGGGTTGATCCTCTTCCTTCTGGGGCTGGTGGGGATCGGCAGCTCGCTGGTGACATGGTTTGGGATCCGGCTCCCTCAAGCGTCCGCAATCACGGTGTATACCCCACCGACTCCTCCTTCGGAGTCCGGGCAGGCGCCTCCTGCGTCCTAGTCTTACAGAGTGCCGCGTAGTTATGTAAACCTAAAGCCTCATGCCAGCTTTCAAAACGATTGCATAGTTTACCTGTTCTAATGAGAGAAGCGGCAAAAAACTCTCATGTTATAATCAATCCGCCCCGAGCAACAACGGGGCGGATTGATTTTTAGAGGAACTATGTCTTTCAGAGAAACACCGATCCCCAACACAATTATTCACAAAGCTGCCCCGCCGTTAGTTGAAGTCTCTGGGACTCATTTTGAAATGGGCTGTCAGATCGGCGAGGCACGCCGGGAACAGGTACAGCACAGCATCGAAAATGCCCACCTGCTGATCGAACAGTCCTATGACTCGCTTGAACTGACCTGGAAGGGTGCACGGATCCAGTCCCGTAAATATCTCCCATTTGCTGAGGAACGCTATCCACAATACATTGATGAAATGCAGGGCGTCGCCAAAGGAGCCAATGTCGCATTTGATGACGTGATGGTGCTCAATGCCATGGAAGCGGTCACGATGGATGCGCTTCATCTCACGCGCTGCACAAGCTTCGCGGTCAACGAGGAGCGCACGGCAGATGGTCACGTGCTTCTGGCGCATAACGAAGACTGGGTTCCAGAGGATGAGAACGATGTCTACGTGGTCTCGGCGAAGCCAAAGGATGAACCTCCGTTCCTTGCCATGACGTATGGTGGGCTGCTTCCCAATGTGGGATTCAATGCTTATGGTATCGCCCAGCTGATTGATTCGGTTTACCCAAACGACTCGCGCATAGGAATCCCCAGGCTGGTGGTTGCGCGGGCGGTCCTGGCATCGAGGCGTATTTCGGGCGCGATCGGACGGACACTCGTTTCTCATCGGGCGGCGGGTTATAACCATTTGCTTGCGCACGAGAGTGGAGAGTTATATTCTGTCGAGGTGTCTGCGCGCAGATTTGATATTTTGCATGGCACAGATGGATATTTGGTTCACACCAATCATTATTTTTCCCAGACCATGAAGGAGATCGAAAGCGATCCCGAAGAATTGATCTCGTCGCGCGTGCGCTACTTCCGGGCTAACCGTTTGCTGAGACAAAACTCCAGACATACCATCAAAAGCCTGCAGACGATCCAGAAGGATCATGTCAACCTGCCGAACTCGATCTGCAACCACAATATACAGGGTATCGACCCGCTTGACCGTGAAAGTACCATCTCAGCCCTGGTGATCGACCTGACCTCGCGCGAGATTCATATCGCCTGGGGCAACCCCTGCCAGAATTCGTATCACACGTATCATTTGGACGATTAAGGATCGCGAAAACGAAAAGACCTCCTGAAATTCAACAGGAGGTCTTTTTGTTATTAAGTTTTTCAGACAGGCTTCAAAGAAAATTTGTGTAGCCTCAAAAGCAATATTGCGTAAAAGACCAGCAGCACCATCATGATCCACGGTACATAGATCAACGGATCGGTGAGCACATAAGCGCCCTGGTAAAGTACATTATCCCCCAGCGCTATGTAGCTGACCAGCCTCCAGATATCCAGAAGTGCGTAGGGACCGAATAGTACCCACAGCAACACACGAGTCCCTTTTTGTTCAGTGGTGGCGAGCAAGTAGGCAAAGATCACAATACCCAGTGACAGCTCCCAGACCATGTCCAGCCAGATAAATGCACCCAGGTAAAGCACAAAGACAAGAGCCAGCGCCGTCTCGGGAATCTCACTGCCTGCCCGGTTGCCGGGATTGCGAAGGAACTTCAAACCGATCCATCCGAGCGGAATAAGCAGGACCAATTTGAGGACCGTCGCCAGACGCATGTTCGCCGCGGAGACCCCAAGCCAATACAGAATAATTTGCACAATGGAATGGTTGTAGCCAAGGAAAGGTTGGTCAGGACCCCACCAGGGATAGTCACGCGTCAGACGGGAAAGGAATCCAAAATACTCCTGGTATTGACGGATGCCATATTCCACCCCGCCCGCCAGAATGGTGATCCCCGCGACGGCAAGATAAGCAATTAAGGCTCCAACCACAAGCTTAGCAAAGAAGCGATAACGACCCAGTAAGAGCGGTAATGCCAGTGCAAACGCCCAGTGAGGCTTGATCGGCAGAATGACCGCTCCCAGCCAGAAGGCCGCCCACTCGAGTCTTTCCTGCAGGATCGCGTCGATCAAGTACGTGGCGAATAGGGCGATGATGACGTAGGTGTTCATGTAGGACAGGTCATCCCAAAAGACGGAAAACACAATGTAAAGCGGCAGAAGGCGCGCCCACTCTCTGGCAACGTTTGAGAGATTGTTCCGATCGAAGATGCGGTGCCACCATGCGTAGAGCAATCCGTATGCAGCGAGGTGGATGACCAGCATGATTGGCAGAAGAATTTGTAATGGTAATAGCAGAATGGGGGAGAAAAAAAACGCGAAGGCAGGAGAGTAAAGATAATGCGCCTCGACATGTTCGAGCGAACCCTTGAGATATAAATCCTCGCGTGCCTGAAAACGCTGCGCCGAGGCAATATAGGATTGCTGCAAATCTGCCGAGACCTGCACACCCTCGGCTACCGCCTCGGGAC
>JAICQC010000020.1 GCA_025938055.1 Anaerolineales bacterium
AGAGTTCAATGCCCGTCTGGAGAAAATGACAAAGGAAGTCTTACGCTACAAGTGGCTAAAGCCTCGGGGCGTGTATGGTCTGTTCCCCTGTCAATCGGATGGCGATGACCTGATCATCTACAACCCTGAAACGGTTAACTCGGCGTTACCAAGTGAGTTGACGCGCTTCTCCTTCCCGCGCCAGCCGTACGATGACCATCTCGCGCTCTCCGATTATTTCGCTCCCGTCGACTCTGGAAAGCTGGATGTCGTTGCCTTCCAGGTCGTGACCATCGGGCAGGAAGCCACCGAACGTTTCGACAAGCTGCAGGCTGACCACAATTACACCGAAGCCTACTTCACGCACGGGCTCGCTGTGCAGAGCGCGGAGGCGACCGCTGATTACCTACATCATCACATCCGCCGGGAGCTGGGTATCTCTGAGAACCAGGGTAAGCGCTATTCGTGGGGCTATCCCGCCATCCCCGAACTGGAGGATCATAAGAAAGTGTTCGAGCTGCTGCCTGCCGTGGAAACAGAACTCGGCATGTCGCTTTCCACCGCATATCAGTTGATTCCTGAGCAATCCACGGCTGCGATCATCGTCCATCACAAGGATGCGAAGTATTACAGCGTCGGTGAGTCGCGCGTCGAACAGCTAATGCGGTAGGTATGCAAGTAAACAAGTAGACAGGTATACAAATGTTTACCTGTCTACTTGTTTACATAAGACTCCATGAAGCCAAACCTGCCTCTTACCGTCCTGTTGCTCCTGAGCCTACTGATCGGTTTGCTTACCTTCACAGATTACGGTGAGTCGTGGGATGAGTTGAAGCTCTACGACTATGCCGCGGACTCGCAGGAAGCATACAGAACCTGGTTCCAGCACGGGACGATTCCGGTCACAGGCGACCGTTTCGAGAACTATGGTCCTTTCTTCGTCATGTTCACGCGCATCGTCACGAAGACATTCACGCAAATGTTCCCTGCCGTGCAGGGAGTTGATGTGCAGCATTTTGTTTACTTCCTGACGTTCCTCGTTGGCGTCTGGGCTTTTTATCGGCTCGCGGCGCGCTGGATGAGCCACAATGCCGCATTTGGCGCGACCCTGCTTTTCATGACCCAGCCCGTTTTCTGGGGGCACGCCTTCATCAACCCAAAGGATATCCCCCTCTTATCGCTTTTTCTGCTGAGCGTCCACCTGGGGATGAGGATGCACGATTCGCTTTTTGGACGTGAAGCTGATTCCGTTACCGCAGCGACGCGTGCCGCATGGAATAAGCTGCCCGAGCGCACGCGTCGCGTATTGGTCGTTGCGACAATTCTCTGGCTGGTGTGGCTTGTCATCTTCTACGGCGGCACAGATCTGGTTCACCAATGGATTGATAATGTTGTCCATGCCGCGGCAAGTGGTGAACCTTCATTACTCACTCAGCTCGTGCCTCGGGTACAAAGAGTTGCTCCTGAGATTTATATCGAAAGGTTCTTTGTGCTTTTCCTGCGATTGAGGGCAGTTACCTCACTACTGTTCACGGGGATGTTAGTCTGGCTATATCGCCGCTCATACCCCCAGGCGCTGCGTGTCCTGGGAATCATAATCCCCGCGGGAATCATCCTGGGACTGACGGTCTCCATACGGATTTTCGGTGTGTGGGCGGGTATCCTTGTCGCCGGGTATGTAGTTTGGAAATCAGGCATAAAGACATGGCTGGTGCTCACGACATATGCCGGGATCGCCATGCTCACCATGTATTTCACCTGGCCGTATCTCTGGCCCGATCCATTCGGTCATTTCTTCGAGACGGTCCGCATCATGGCACAGCACCCGTGGCCCGGGTCGGTCCTCTTTAACGGTGCGATGTATCCTGCCAATGACCTGCCCGCCTTCTATGTCCCACTGTTGCTCGCCATCCAGCTAACGGAACCGGTGTGGTTGTTATTTGTAGCCGGTTTGGCGGTGGCAAGTTTCGGCTTCATCAAGAAACGAGTTGAACAGCGTGAGCTGCTGGCACTGACCCTGGTCTGGTTCCTCCTGCCTCTGCTCACGTTTGTCGTTTTGCGCCCAACGCTCTATGACAACTTCCGACAGACGTTTTTTATCCTGCCTCCCATCTTCTTCGTGACAGGGCTGGCTTTTGATCAAATACGAAAGCCTCTCCTACAGGCTGCATTGATCGCGCTCGTGGCCCTGCCAGGTTTGATCGCCTCTGTACGGCTGCACCCCTACGAATACGTGTACTACAATCAATTCATCGGCGGTGTGGATGCAGCCGCGGACCGCTTTGAGCTGGAATACTGGGCGACTTCGTACCGTGAAGCCGCGCGGGAAGCCAACCGCATCGCCCCGCCGAATGCGAACGTCTGGGTGGATGGACCCGCCCATCTCTTCAATCGATTTGCCCGCCCCGACTTTCACATCTATTCACCACAGGAAGCGGAACGCGCCGACCACTATGACATCGTGGTGACGCTCGCCCGCTACGACCTGGAAAAGACATCGTTCCCGGAGGCACCAATCGTTTACCAGGTGAGGCGCGCAGGAGCGGTATTCGCGGTCGTTCGACGACCATAAAGGAAGCAAGGATGAATTTACTAGAACGACTTTCCACAGAGACCCTTCTCGCCGACGGCGCCATGGGCACTATGCTGCATGCACACGGCATCGGGTTTGACAAATGTTTCGACGAACTTAATCTCACTCACCCGTCCGCGGTGGCGGAAATCCACCGGGCGTATATCGAAGCGGGTGCGCAATTGATCATCACCAACACCTTTGGGGCAAACCGTTTCAAACTTGCCAAACACGGGTTGGATGATCACGTCCTGGAGATCAACCGCGCCAGCGTGGACCTGGCGAAACGCGTCGTTTCGGCATCTTTCAAAGAGGTGCTGGTCGCAGGGGATGTCGGTCCGCTGGGGGTGCGGATCGCGCCGTTCGGGCGAGTCCAGCCAGAGCAGGCGCGCGACGCGTTTGCAGAACAGATTCGGGCGCTGGCTGAAGCCGGCGCGGACCTGATCGTCATCGAAACCTTCAGTGACCTGTATGAGATTCGCGAGGCGATCAGAGCCGCGAAGGAGGTCTGTGATCTGCCGGTGATCGCCTCCGTAACCTTCACGCGCGACGACCGCACTGTGCTAGGGGATGATCCCATGAAGGTCGCCCGCACGCTCCGCGACGAAGGCGTGGATGTGATCGGCGTGAATTGCTCGGGGGGTCCTGCGCAGCTCTCGCGCATTCTAAAGCAGATGTGCCAGGCTGTGCCCGACGGCAGATTCTGGGTCAAGCCAAACGCGGGTTGGCCCGAACAGGTCGGTGGACGCATTATGTATCCGGCGGATGCGGATTACTTCGGCGATTACGCGCTATCCTTCCGCGAGATGGGCGCGCGCATCGTTGGTGGGTGCTGCGGCACGACCCCCCAACACATCGCGGCGATGCGCAAGGCGCTGGACACCGCACCGCGCATCGAACAGCCTCAGTTCACCGTCCTGCCGCAGGAGGAGATCGCCGAGACCCCGCAGGAACAACCGACACCCTTTGCACAAAAACTGAACTCCAGTGGGTTTGCCATTTCGGTGGAGATGGACCCGCCGCGCGGGCTCTCCACGCACAAGCTGCTGGCGGGCGCCTCCCTCCTCGCCGACGCGGGCGCGGATGTGATCAACGTCGCCGACTCGCCGATGGCACGCATGAGGATGTCTGCCTGGGCGGTGTGTGACGTGGTCCAACGGAAGGTCGGGGTCGGGACCACGCTGCACTTCCCGACGCGCGGGCGCAACCTGCTGCGCGTGCAGGGCGACCTGCTCGCCGCGCACGCGCTTGGCATCCGCAACGTGTTCGTCGTCATGGGTGACCCGACATCGATCGGCGATTACCCGGAAGCAACAGATAACTACGATCTCGTCCCGTCGGGCTTGATCAAGCTCATCAAACAGGGATTCAACGCCGGTGTGGACCATTCCGGGACGAGCATCGGGCAGCCAACCAGCTTCTTCGTCGGTGCGGCGCTGAACCTGTGCCCGCCCGATGTGGAAAGGGAGCTCAAGAACCTGCACCGCAAGGTGATGGCTGGTGCAGACTTCTTCATCAGCCAGCCAATCTACCGCGCCGAGGATGGGCCAGCTTTGCTCGAAAGATACGAAGCGAAGTATGGGAAGTTGAACAAACCTGTCCTGGCGGGTATCCTGCCGCTGGTCAATGTGAGACATGCTAACTTCCTGCATAATGAGGTGCCCGGTATTTTCATCCCTGACGAGACGCGCAAGCGCGTCGAGGAGGCGGGAGAGGGATCGCACGTCGGCGTGGAGCTGGCAGTCGAGTTGATCCAGCAGATCAAGCCCTGGGCGAACGGGGTTTATCTGATGCCGCAGTTCCACAAGTTCGATATGGTGGCGGAGGTGATCGAAGCGATCCGGTAACTTAAGTCCTATCAGGGGATGAGAGGAACGGGTGGTAAAATCCACAAAACCGCTCCTCTTTTACTTAAGGGAATCTTATGCTCCTTACAATCGATATCGGCAACACCAACGTTACACTGGGGTTGTACAAGGGTGATGTCCTCGGCTCGCACTGGCGCCTCGCCACCGACCACGCCCGCATGCCCGACGAATACGGTTTGCAGTTCCAGGGACTCCTGCAAAACGCAGGGCACACGGTCAAGGACTTAAAAGCGGTCTGTCTGGCTTCTGTGGTGCCGCAACTGACAGCACGCGTCGTTCAGGCTTGCCGGGAATATCTCGAAAAAGATCCCTTCATTGTAGATGTGGGCATTCGGACCGGGATAAAAGTCCGGTACGAAGACCCGAAAGCCGTGGGCGCCGACCGCATTGCCGATGCCGTTGCCGTGATGTATATGTACGGTGGTCCGGCGTGTGTGATCGATTTCGGGACTGCCACCACCTTCAATGCGCTGACCAAAGACGGGGAATACCTGGGCGGAGCGATCACAGCGGGTATCAACCTTGCAACCGAAGCGCTGTTTGTTCACGCCGCCAAACTTCCACGCATCGACTTGCAGCGACCTCCATCCGTGATCGGCAGGAACACAGTCCATGCTATGCAGGCAGGTCTTCTGTTCGGCTATGTGAGCATGGTCGAAGGGATGGTGGAGCGTTTCCGCAAAGAGCTGGGGATGGACATGAAAGTCATCGCGACCGGCGGGCTTGCTGCCGTGGTGGCACAGGAGACCGATGTGATCCAGATCATCGCGCCCTGGCTCACGCTCGAAGGCCTGCGGATTCTGTGGGATTTGAATCATCCGCTATAAAATGTCCGTCATTGCGAGCCGCAGGCGATTGCGAAGCATCCTGAAAGGAAGCAATCTCATAGAAAACAAATTACTTCTCCGTAGATGATGGAGAATGCTTCGGCAATGACGAGAAGAATTATTGTTTGCATCTCGAGCCTGGCTTTCCTCCTCCTTGGCTGTGGAGGATTAAGCTTTATTGTTCCCCCACTTCCAACAATAACACCCACCGGGACAATTACTCCACTTCCATCGCCAACAGAGACCGCTACTGTTTTCCCAACATCCTCCCCCACCATCACGTTTACACCTCCGCCCTCAGAAACTCCTCTCCCTACACTTACATCTACTCCAACATTGACTCTCGAACCGCAATGGGTTCTACAGGGACCGGGCGATATTGTTGTCCCGATCCTGCTCTATCATCACATCGGTTTTTCATTCAAGGAAGATAACGTCTATTACGTTTCGCCTGAGGCATTTGACGGGCAAATGAATCTTCTCTATCAATGGGGGTACAAGACCATCTCGGTGGAAACACTGGCGCGGGCAATCGAGCAGGGCGCGGAGCTGCCTCCCAGACCGATCATCCTGACCTTCGACGATGGAAGTGAGAGCATCTACACGACCGCCCTGCCGATCATGCAGAGATATGGCTTCTCTGGCACATCCTATCTCGTGTACAACTACCTGGGAATCACGCACCACATGGATGTGGAGCAGATCCGTGCACTTCACGCGGCAGGCTGGGAGATCGGCAGTCACGGACTCAGCCACGTGGATCTAACGACACGCCCCGACAGGCAGACGGATGAGATCGTGGAATCACGCCGGATGTTTCAGGCGCTGCTTGGCGTTCCCGTTTTGAGCTTTGCCTATCCATTCGGCGCATACAATGACGATTCGCTTCGTAATATCCATTCTGCAGGATATATCGCCGCGGTAGGACTCGGCAATGAAACAGTTCAGGGGAAAAAGAATCTCTTTTATTTATACCGGCAGGCTGTCAACGGGACGGATGACCTGAACACATTTGCTTCCCGCTTACCCTGGCGAGAGGAAACTATCGATCTTCCGCCGGTTACGATCGTGCCATAATACTCTGCGCATACCGCCGTCCGCGGCGGTGAATACATAGGAGCACACCTGCCCTGGCGGGCGGTGCCAGGGGGCTCCTAGACTCCAAATGGGAACAAATCAGGCTCTCGGGGAGTTGATAAAGGTAAGAGAGAAGGAGAGCCGCCATGAACATAAAGTTCCTCATTGGTGTACTGATCCTGGTTCTCGCAACCTGCTCGCTCTACAGCCCCACGCCGAGGGGCAGTGGAATCGAAGGGCAGGTGCTGCTTGGACCAATGTGTCCTGCCGAACAGCAGGGACAGGAATGCCCCGACCAGCCGTACCAGGCGACCTTAACAGTCAAGAGCCCGAACGGCTTGCAGATTGCCCAGTTCCAAACGGATGAACAGGGTCGCTTCACGGTCTCCCTCGTGCCGGGACAGTACATCCTGCACCCCGAATCGCCGAACGGAATCCCATTCGCCAGCGACCAGTCGTTCCTTGTGGAGACCGGACAATATACACGGCTCACCGTCCATTACGATAGCGGCATCCGTTAACAGATCTCTTATGGCGTTCCTCTTGCCTTTGCCAGGCGTGCGCGCTATAATGCCGTGCTGGTTGTATAGCAAGGAGAAAGAATGCCCGTCTACACGTATCGCTGCGAATCATGCGGTGTCCAATTTGAGCGTCACCAATCTTTTCAGGACGCTCCGTTGAAGACCTGCCCTGAATGCCGCAAGAAATCATTGAAAAAAGTCATCACCCCAACCCGGGTTATCTTTAAGGGTTCGGGGTTCTATGCCACTGACCACCGCTCCAGTTCCGGGGGCGCATCCCGCTCGAGCAAAACTGAAACGACCGAAAAAAAGGAAGACAGTAAGCCTGGCGAAACAAAGAGCAGTGAGAAGACAAAAGAATAAATATAGAGATAATAGAAATAAAAGAGAGAAGTTGAACTTCTCTCTTTTTGTTTTAAGATAATCACCCTCAGGCTTTAAGCCTGACCTGCATAAGACTTGAGCTCAACAAACGGGAGCCGGCAGCCATGAACTCACAATCACATCCATGGTGATGCCATACGCCACGGCGTTCCAGAAGCGCATGCTGGCGGGCTGGTCCTTCACCTTCTGCCAGTAGCCCGAAAACACGAAGAACGTGGCAGCCAGAGCTACTCCCAGGCGGATGAGAATACTCGTCCAGGTGCCAAAGCACCAGGGAGCCTGATTGCGAATCACCTCGACGGCAACGCTATAGATCCAGCGCAGGATGACACCCAGGAACACACCAAGAAACACCTGGACTTTGGCATTTGTGTCTTCCCGCTGGGTGACCAACCGGAAGCTGATCGCATCATTGAAGCTGAACATTTGATTCTCCTCCTAATACGTCCACGGACCGACGAGGGCATCGATGGAAACGCCATAGACCAGTGCATTCAGGAATCGCATCCCGGCGGGCTGATCCTTCACCTTCTGCCAGTAACCCGAAAAGACAAATATGGTCGCGATCAGGGCAACCACGATGCGGGCAATGATCACCGAAACGTTCCCAGGCACCTGATTTCGGATCACGTCCACGATGAGCCAGCGCAGGATGACGCCAAGAAAGACGCCGAAGAATACCTGAACCTTCGCGCTGGTATCCTCCTGCTGGGTTGCCAGCCTGAAGCGAATGGCATCGTCGAAAATGAACGATTGCATGTTGCATTCTCCTTGTGTGGGTCGGAATCATTATAGCAAAGCGATGGAGCAAATACAATCAAGCCAGGAGTTACCGCCGCAGGAAGTCTGTTTAGTTACGGTCTCAGGGAAAAAACCAAACCTTGATTGGAAATGGCGCCTGCCCGATCCGATCCTCCTAACACGTAAAGGACCCCATTCACATTGACCGCGGGGACGCCGTGCAGCGGCAGAGGCAGATCGAGCCCGGATTCCCATGTGCCTCTTTCTGGATTAAAGATTTCAACGCTTTTGAGAGCGTGATCCTCGCCCCTGAGTACTTCCCCACCGAGTGCATAGATTTTCCCGTCTACGGGAACGACTGTAAACCCGCCGCGCGCAGTTTGCAGGGGTAGAGCCATCGTCCATGAATCGCTGGCAGGATCGTAGACCTCGACCGAGGTCAGTTCGCCACTATCCGACCAACGCCCACCCAGCGCGTAGATCTTATTATCCAGTACGGCTGCGGCAGTGTGCTCCCTCGGTTCGGAGAGACTCGCCAGGCCCGTCCATTCGTCACGCGCGGGGTCGTAACGCAGCAATGCATTCGACCCGCCTGTCCCGCCAAGAACATAGATGTGCTCCCTGAGTGTAACTGCCGCTCCTGCAAGCCGCGGCTCTGGCATAGAGGCAATCCCTGTCCAGGAATCAGAGTCCGGGTTATAGACCCACGCCTCGGCTCGAGGTCTCCAGTCTACGATAGAGCTTGCACCGCCGAAAATATAGACGTTGCCATCATATGCCGCCGACATCAAGTGATGGCGCGGCGCGGGCAGATCGGCGAGGGTTTCCCAGGTATCGGTAGCCGTATCGTATGCCTCGAGCTTCTGTTCGCCGCCGAAGCCGCCCGATACATAAATGACCTCACCGATGACCGCTGCCGTATTCTCAGAACGCGCGGTCGGCATGGAAGCAAGCTGAGTCCAGGCTGCGTTTGGGTCTGGTTGAATTTTCCTTCCACACGAGGCGGCAAGGAGGACGCTAAAAACAACAAGTAGACTAATCGATCTTTTCATACTGGTCTGCCTGAACGACATTTCCTCCGTCAAATTTACCACAGGCAGTTACATCTGTCCTCAACAATAAAGACCCTTTGAACAGGGTCTTTATTTAACGTTCTACTTCAGAGCCGTCTGCTGGCGCTGTTTGTTTGCTGTTCCAAAGCGAATCCATGGGTTAGTGTTCTTCAATCCCCTTGGGATAACGATCTGCTACAAGATTCAACCTAATGTTGTGCTCAAGGAATGCTTTGAGCCCTGCGAGAACCAAAGTGAACCCTTGCGTTGAATCGGTCACCTGTTTCACAAGTTCGTCCCCATCGCCCGTGAAGCCAGACTCGGTAATCCTCACAAACGTTGTATCATCGCTTTGAGGTTCAAACGTCCATTCCACGGTGGTCAGACCACTATAGCCCGGCCACTCGATGAGAATACGCCTGTTCGGCTCAATCGTTTTCGCAGTTACCGGGATCGAAATATCATACATTTCCCAATTCCATTGAACCTGCCTGCCAGCCTCGAGCCTGTCACTGCTTCTCGTGAACCAGAATTTCGTAGTGATGTCGGGATCGATGAAAGCCTCGAAAACATCAGCAACAGGCTTGCGGATGAGCATTCCGGTCTTGGTAGTTGGTTCGTGTCTAATTTGGAGTTTATCCATACGGACTACGAATTCTTCTTGGATGACTTCTTCTTCGGGACTTTAGCGCCTTTTTTGCGTGCTTTTGAGAGCCCAATTGCGACTGCCTGCTTCTTACTCTTCACTTTCTTTCCAGATTTGCCGCTCTTCAACGTCCCCTTCTTCTGCTCACGCACGGCTTTCTCGACTTCCTCAGATGCCTTCTTACTATACTTGCGAGCCATAGTCACTCCTTTCTTACTCTGTGGGGAGTAGTCATCCTCATAAACGAAAGGAGAGAAAGGCTGTTATTTTTCTATGATATATAGCTTAAAACAAAAAGACCTTCTTCAAGGTCTTTAGCTCCTCGCCGAGGACTTGAACCTCGAACCTAGCGGTTAACAGCCGCCCGCTCTGCCAATTGAGCTAGCGAGGAAAGCGACCGACATTATACGTGCAAGGGTAGGGAGTGTCAAGCACAACGCAATGTCGCACTGAGCAGAGGCGTAGCCAGCAGTCGAAGCGCAATTAACAGAAGTACGGTTCTTCCGAGAAGATTGCTTCACCTGCGGCTCGCAATGACATTCATTAATACTTCACAGCACTGAAGCGATCCAGCTTATCGAGACGGTGTGTGGCGGTGATCTGCCGTACTGTGCCGGTGAGCCCACGCACGACGAGCGAGTCGGTGCTGGCGCCATCGCCAAAGTAACGCACGCCTTTGAGCAGTTCGCCATCCGTGATGCCGGTGGCGGCAAAGAACACATCCTCCGACGAGACCAGGTCCTGCATGGTGAGGATCTTGTCGAAGTCATAACCTGCTTCACGTCCGCGCCGTAATTCGTCTTCGTCGCGTGCATAGAGCTTGCCCTGGATCTCTCCGCCCATGGCGCGCAGTGCACAGGCGGCGATCACACCTTCAGGCGTGCCGCCGACCCCCAGCAGAACGTCCACACCCGAGTCGGGCCAGGCGGTCATCAACGCGGCTGCCACGTCACCATCGGGGATGATGCGAATACGTGCGCCGGTGCTGCGGATCTCGGCGATCATGTCCTTATGGCGGTCACGGTCGAGGATGATCGTTGTTAAATCATCGATATCCTTGCGCATGGCTTTGGCAATTGCCTGCAGATTTTCGGTAATGGATTTCTCGATATTGATCACGCCCTTGGCTTGAGGTCCCACCGCCAGTTTGTTCATGTACACAAACGGACCGGGATCGAACATCGTCCCGCGCGGGGCAATCGCTACGGTGGCAATGGAGTTCGAGCGCCCAAACGCCAGAGGGCGTGTGCCGTCAATCGGGTCCACGGCGACGTCGACATCCGGGGGCAAACCGTTCCCCACATTCTCGCCGTTGTACAGCATCGGCGCATTGTCCTTTTCCCCCTCGCCGATGACGATGATCCCGTTCATGTCCACGGTCTGGAGGACGATCCGCATCGCCGTGACAGCGGCATCATCCGCAGCTTCCTTCGCGCCGCGTCCCATAAAGCGGCCCGACGCCAGCGCGGCTGCCTCGGTTACACGCGCCAGTTCGAGAGCAAGATTTCGGGTAGGGTCACTAGCACCGTTTTGCATTCGGCCTCCTTGCATAACTACATCCTCACAGAATAAAAAACTGGATGATGAAATAACCAAGCGCCGCGCCCCAGATCCACGAGTCGATGCGGTCGAAAAATCCGCCGTGACCCGGGAAGACGCCGCTCGAGTCTTTGAGCCCGCCCTGACGTTTGAACATACTCTCGCCCAGATCACCCAATGGGGCGAGGGCGCCGATCACCAAGCCCAGAAAGCCGCCCTGAAGCGGGGTCACCATGCCTCCCAGCGGCTGCGGACCAAGCGCCGAAAATGCATAGGAGAAAAACGCGCCAACGAGCACGGACGTAAATATGCCTGCAAAATATCCCTCCCAGCTTTTCTTCGGGCTGAGGCGCGGCGTCATTTTGTGCCGTCCATAGGCACTGCCAATCGAATAGGCGCCTGTGTCATCCGCCCAGACGATCGGGAGAACGATCATCAGCCACCAGCCGCCCTGAGGAAGCTGGCGCAGATCCAGCAGATAGCAGCCGAGCCAGCCGAGATAAACGATGCCTGCCACGGTCACCGCAAAATCAACAGGAGCCTGATCGCGACCGCGTTCATAAGCAATGACGTGAACAGCCATGGCAAGCAAAACAAACAGTACAAACAGGGGAATCGCGGCGGACTCAAAAAAGAAGCGCGCTGTGGCAATGACCAGCACGCTTCCGATCGTGACAATTTGATGTGGTTCATAGTGGACTGCGCGGTACATGCGGACGTATTCCCAGGCGCAGCCAGCAAGTACAATGGCGATCAACAGGAAATAAAATACCCCTCCGTAAATGATTGCCGGTAAGCCAACAACTGCCAGCCCGAGAGCTGTCAGTGTGCGTCTAAGCATTACTCGCCTCATATTCGTTCGACGAGACTTTGCCATAGCGGCGGTCACGTTGAGCAAATGTTTCCAGCGCACGGCGATATTCTTCCTTGTCGAAGTCGGGCCAGTAGGTCGGCGTGACGTACCATTCCGAATATGCAGCCTGCCAGATGAGGAAATTGCTCACACGCAGTTCTCCCGAAGTCCGAATAATGAGGTCTGGATCTGGCACACCCGCCGTGTACAGATAGCGGCTGACGAGTTCATCAGTCACATCTCCGGGGGCAATGCCATCTTTCATAATATTTTGGATCGCGTTAACGATCTCATCGCGCCCGCCATAATTGAACGCGACGTTCAACGTCAGGCGGTCGTTGTTCTTGGTCAGCTCGACAGCGTCCAGCACTTTTTCCTGGAGGGTGGGCGCCAGGCGTTCGAGCCGCCCGATGTGGCGCAGCTGCACGCCCTCCTGATGCAGTTCCCGCAGTTCACGGTCGATTACGTCCTCGAGGATGTACATCAGTCCTTTCACTTCCTCGGGCGGACGTCCCCAGTTCTCGGTGGAGAACGCATAGATGGTGAGGTACTTGACGCCGAATTCAACGGTGGCGCGGATCACCCGCCGGAGGTTTTCGGTCCCGGCTTTGTGACCTGCCAGGCGCGGCAGCCCGCGCGAAAGCGCCCAGCGTCCGTTGCCATCCATAATGATAGCTATATGCCGGGGAAGTTTATCGACAGGAATTTTCAGAGGAGTTTTTGACATGAACGACACAGCAGTCACGACTCCCGCAGTCTCCTGCGGGCAGGTCATTTCTACACTTCCATGATCTCTGTTTCTTTTCTCTTACCTTGCTCGGCAACCTCTTCCACGTAGCGGTCTGTCAGCTTTTGAAGTTCGACTTCGCCGCGCTCCAGCTCATCCTCCGAGATCAATTTTTCCTTTTCAAAATCACGCATATCGTTATGCGAATCACGACGGATATTGCGAATGGCTACGCGCGCTTCCTCCAAACGGTGATGCACATGCTTGACCAGGTCACGCCGGCGTTCCTCATTTAACGGAGGCAGGTTGAGGTGAATGACCTTGCCATCATTATTGGGATTCAACCCCAGTTCCGAAGTCAGGATCGCCCGTTCAATCGCCTTGAGCGTGGTCCCGTCGAAGGGTTTGATCGTCAGCGTGCGCGGCTCTGGCACGCTGATCGATGCCAGCTGCATGAGAGGCGTGGGAGTTCCGTAGTATTCGATTGGCAGTTTTTCAATGATACTCGGGCTGGCACGTCCGGTACGGATTGCAGCGAGGTCATCATGAAGAGCCTGGATAGCGCTGCGCATGCGAGATTCAGCATCAGCGAGAAGATCTTTTATCACCACTTCCTCCTGGAGGGCTGAGTTATCTTAATATAAGGATACACCAAAACTAAAAAAAACGCTACATGAAAGGAAATGGATGAGAGGTTTTGAGGAATTACGAGAGTCTTTCGTGGACCGGAGATCGAATGTGCCCCACCAAACGCTTTTACAGATGAGGCTTGCTCAATCACGCACAAGCGTACCCACGGCTTCGCCTCGCAGCGCAGCAGGGAGGGCATAGGGGTCCCAGAGGTTTACAACCAGAATGGGCAATTTGTTCTCCATGCAAAGTGTAATGGCTGTACTGTCCATGACTTCGAGCCGGCGGTTGATGACTTCTATATAATTCAGTTCGTCGAACTTCTTGGCATTGGGATTCTTTTTCGGGTCCGAATCATATACGCCGTCCACTTTGGTGGCTTTGATAACCACGTCCGCGTCGATCTCGCTGGCGCGCAGCGCCGCGGCGGTATCTGTGGAAAAGAACGGGTTGCCCGTCCCGGCGCCAAAGATGACGACGCGTCCCTTTTCAAGGTGCCGGATGGCGCGGCGCCGGATGTAGGGCTCCGCCACGGCGCGCATCTCTACAGCGGAAAGCACGCGTGTAAAGACGCCCGCCCGCTCCAGAGCATCCATCAACACCATCGAATTCATCACCGTACCGAGCATGCCCATGTAATCGGCAGTGGAACGGTCCATGCCTCGCTCCAGACCCTGCTTGCCGCGCCATAGATTCCCGGCGCCGATCACGATGGCAACTTCCACCCCCATGTCGTAGACTTCCTTGACACGGATGGCAATCGATTCCGCTTCGTCCACATCGATGCCGAAACCCGATTTGCCCGCCAGCGCCTCCCCGCTTAGTTTGAGAAGAATTCGTTTATATTTGATCTCAGTACTCATAAGGCTCCTTTCCCTCACCTTCAAGCAGATGAGGTGTTAGAAAAATGACCAACCGGATGGTTGGTCATTTCAATGTTAGTCGTTCAGGCTTTCGCCCAGCTCCCAGCGCTGGAATCGGCGTACAATCACATTTTCGCCAATGGCAGCCACCGTCTGAAGGATCAGCTTTTCCACCGTGATGGACTCATCGCGGATGTATGACTGGCGGGTGAGCACAACCTCATCCTTGAACTTTTCAAGGCGTCCTTGCACGATCTTCTCCGTTACATTTTCTGGTTTGCCCTCTTCCTTAGCGCGGGCGCGGGCGATGCCTGCCTCATGCTCAAGCACATCTGCAGGAATATCCTCCACTTTGAGGTAGCGCGGCGCGGAAGCAGCGATCTGCAGCGCAATTTCATGCGCCAGCTCGCGGAACTTTTCTGAGCGTGCCACGAAGTCGGTCTCGCAGTTGACTTCCACGATCACACCCACGCGGCCGCCGCCGTGTGAATAGAGTTCCACAACACCCTGTGAGGCGTCGCGGTCCGCGCGCTTGGCGGCGGTTGCCATGCCTTTTTCACGCAGCCAGTCCACCGCCTTTTGAAAGTCACCATTTGCTTCAGTGAGCGCCTTGCGACAATCCAAAATGCCTGCACCAGTCGCAGTGCGCAATTCCTTGATCATATCGGTCGTGATTTCCATCTCTACGTTCCTTCTTTGCTTTTACTCAGCGGGCTTCTGGTCTGACGATTCGGAGGCTGAGGTTTCCGTTTCAGGTGCCGGGGTCTCAGCTTCAGGTGCAGGGGTGGTTTGCTCTGCAGTTTCTGCCGCAGGGGTTTCCACAGTTTCCTCACGAGCCGCATTCATTTTTGCCAGCGTGGCTTCACCGAGCAGGGCATCGTCTGCAACTTCTTCATCCACATCCACCACCTTCGGGATGCGGCGCGCGGATTTATCGGCTCTGGGCTGCGCCTCGGTATCAGCCTTTTCTTCGTCTTCCTCCTTGCGCATTGCCTTACCTTCCGGGACCGCATCTGCGACCTTGGCAACCAGCAACTTGATGGCGCGGATGGCGTCATCGTTGGATGGAATGACAAAGTCAATTTCCTGCGGGTTGCAGTTCGTATCGACCATGGCAACGATGGGGATATTGAGCAGATTTGCCTCGTGTACGGCTGCCTCTTCACGACCGACATCCACGATGAAGATCAGGTCCGGGCGGCGCTTCATGCTGCGCGTACCCGAAAGGCGGGTGGTCAGGCGGGTGATCTCACGCCCGATCAACAGACCTTCCTTCTTGGTCAGGCGCTCCAGTTCGTTGTTATCGCGCATCTTTTCGAGGCGCTCCAGTTCCTGGATACGCGCGTGCATCGTGGACCAGTTGGTGAGCATGCCGCCCATCCAGCGTTCGGTGACGTAGGGCATGCCGCAGCGGGCCGCTTCTTCGGCGACCGTTTCCTGCGCCTGGCGCTTGGTTCCGACGAACAGCACTGAGCCGCCGTTCGCGACAATATCGCGGACAACGTTGTACGCCTGGCTCAACATCTTGGACGTCTGCTGCAGGTCAATAATATGAATACCGTTACGCTCGGTGAAGATGTACGGTTTCATGCGAGGATCCCATTTGTTGGTGCGGTGCCCAAAGTGAACGCCGCTCTCAAGCAGGGCCTTCATAGCAATTACAGCCATTCTTTCTCCTAACTTCTGCCGTTCTCCAACGCGTGGCGCTCTGGCGCCAGCGCGGAACGGAATGAGTTTAGTGGGGATGCGGCTCTACGAGCCAGACCCACTCAAGGACGCTTGTTGCCCGTCCCAGGCAAGATGTGTGGCGCTTTTGGCGCCACGGCGGGATTATATCATAGAAAAAGTCATGTCATTGCGAGGAGTGCTTGTTGCGACGACACCTGCACTCCCTGGCACCGTACGCCAGGACAGGTGTGCGCCAGGTGCAAGTGAGCAATCTCCAATTCTCCGGGAGACTGCTTCGCCATCCTTCGGCCACGCCGCGGACGAACAGAACAGAGGCTCCGCTCAGGACGGCTCGCAGGGACATTGATGTTTACACTACTGCTCCCTGCCCATAAAGCTGCTGCTTGACGTGTACCACGCGTTTACGCAAGTCTGTTTTCGTCTCGATATCGCCAGCGATCTTCTGGATGGCGTACATCACAGTGGTGTGATCGCGCCCGCCCAGCACCTCGCCGATCTGCGGCAGGGAGGCATCTGTCTCTTTCCGCAGAAGATACATGGCGACCTGCCGGGGCTGGGCAATCTTTTGGGAACGGTCACGACCGAGCAGTGCTTCGACCGTCGTATGCCATTCTTTCGCCACCAGCTCAATGATCTTCGCAGGCTGGACGTCACTGCGCTGAGGCAGCAGGTCAGCCAGCGCCACTTCGACAAGCTGGGACGTTAGTGGCACACCGCTAAGTTCGGCAAAGGCAAGGATACGATTCAAGGCGCCTTCCAATTCACGGATGTTGGACTGAACGCGTCGGGCAATGTTTTCCAGGATCTCATCCGGCACCTGACGACCCGTCCGTTCGGCTTTCGACCGCAAGATTGCAAGACGGGTTTCCAGGTCAGGCGGTTGGATATCGGCGGTGAGTCCCCACTCGAAGCGGGAGCGCAGGCGTTCATCCAGTGTATTCAGGGATTTTGGCGGACGGTCTGAAGACACGATGATCTGCTTATCCTGCCCGTGCAGAGTGTTGAAGGTGTGGAAGAACTCCTCCTGCGTGGATTCCTTGCCCGCGATAAATTGAATGTCATCCACCAGCAGCACATCCGCTGAGCGATACTTCTCACGGAACGCCTGGTTCGTATGCGTGCGGATGGCATTGATCATATCGTTGGTGAATTCCTCGGAGGAGACGTACAAAACATTCAAGCCGCGCGCATGGCAGGCATTCCCGATCGCATGCAGAAGATGGGTCTTGCCCAGCCCGACACCCCCATAGAGGAACAGCGGATTATAAGCACGCGCCGGTTTCTCTGCCACCGCAAGGCATGCCGCGTGTGCCAGCCGATTGCCGGAGCCAACCACAAACGTTTCGAACAGGTAGCGCGGGTTCATGTTCGAGGGTCGCGCAGGCTGATCGTATGCCGCGATTGGCTCCGGCTGCCCCGATGGGGGAGGTGCTTCATCGGCAATGACTTCCGCATCATTGCCATTCACGATGAAATTCACCGCAACACTGGCATTCATAATCCCAACAAGCAGGCGGCTGACCGTACTCGCGAGCCTGCTTTCCAGCCAGTCACGCGCATAGGCGTTGCGGACTCCGATCGTCAGAGTCCCACCCTGGTAGGAAAGAGGTTTGGTGTCGCGCACCCAGGTATCAAAAGAGGCGCGTGGCATTTCCATCTGAAGTTGCCCGAGTACTGATTGCCATGCTTGCTCAACGTTCATAGCTGCTCCACTTGGTAAAAGAGTATGTCGAACTAACCCGCTCGCGTTGCGAGCGGCTCATTCTATATTTGGTTTTAAAATTTTATGAGATCGTATGGGGCTTGCGATGGGTATTGATCACCACATCCTTATCTCAGCGTGAGTACATTCTAGCAGAGGAACATCGAAAGTACAACACGGAAAGCCTACGCTAATTTTAAAACTTCGTCTTTTTTAAGGTCACTCAACGTTAAAGATTCATCGCGGAAATCATCAATGGATGATGTCTGCTTATAGAACAGACGTTTCAGCCAAGTGCACCCGGCTTTTCCTCGGCACCCCCAGATATGGGGTTTTAATCAATCGTTTAACTTGTTTGTTCCACATATGGATGGGCGTGTCTTAAAGAACCGCGCGATAGAAATTTTTTATTTCCTGATTTGCGAGACTCAAGATTCTGTGATTCGATTGAAGGGAATTTTTGATTCAATACTTTTGCCCGCGCGTTCAGCGCGGAACCCATGCAAGGACGGTCGTTCCCTCACCCACAACAGAGGTTATATCTACATCGCCGCCCACAGAAGCTGCGCGTGTCTGCATGTTCGCCAAGCCATGACCTATGCTTCCATTCATCTTATCGGTTTCAAACCCTTTGCCGTTGTCATGGATCTCCATCAACACACGTTCCTCTGTTGACCAGAGGGAAAGATCCACCTGTTTTGCCCTGGCATGCTTGGCAATGTTTGCCAGTGCCTCTTGGCAGATATGAAATAAGGCCATTGCATGTGCCTGCGAAAGCTCTTTGAGTTCATTTTCATTGCCAGAGAGCTGTACGTTGGCAAGCGTATTGGCGCGGAACTCAGTGATAAGGCGGTTCAACCCACTGATCAAGCCTTCATTGCCCATCTGGCGCGGTCTCAGGTCGAGGATATAGCCGCGCAGGTCTCGAATCGCCTGGTTCAACGCTTCAATGGAATGCTGGACGCGGGTTTTGGCATCCTGTGGATCGTCGTCAAACGAGTGTAAGGCGCTTTCAAGAGATAAGCCCACGCCATAAATGGATTGGATAATGCCATCATGCAGGTCCATGCCAATGCGTTCGCGCTCCTCGAGCACTGCCAGGCGGTGCGTATTCTCGTGCAGACGCGCATTCTGGATGGCGGCAGCAGCATAGGTTGCCAGCATCTGGATGATTTTTTCATCGTCGGCAGTAAACTCGGGCGCGTCGATCTTATCGGTGAGGTAGATTTGTCCCAACTGACCGTTGCCTGCTCGAATGGGCACCCCCAGGAATGAAGTCATATGCGGGTGGTGAGCCGGAAAACCGAAAGAACTCGGATGGTCCTGGATGACCGGCACACGCAGCGGGAATTCGGTGTTCATCAGCTCGCCGATCAAGCCCTTCCCCACCGGAGGATGAGCCATCCGCTTGACTTCGTCATCGGTCATCCCGACCGTAATAAACTTGACCAGCTTACCATTATCATCCAATACCCCCAGCGCGGCGTAGCGTGCATCCGATTGTTCACAAGCGAGCCTGACGATCCGTTCCAGCAAGTGGTCGAGCGAAACATCTTTTACCAATTCGAGGCTGGCTTTGTGCAGAGCAATGAGTCTTTCCTGAAGCTGTTCTCGCGTTAATAGCATCTCTGTGATACCTCGCCCGGTATTATCTCATAAAATGTGATAGATTTTGGCAGGGAACAGGCATACAATCACTCTGGTAAAGGTAACGAAATGACAAACTCTCGCATCCCCGGCTTCTACAATATGACTCTTGACGAGCGCCGCGCCAAAATCATGGAAGCTCTATCGTCGGAATCGGGAATTGCTCCGACTCACGAAATCCTTGTTCCGTTCACTATGGGCAGACTCTCAACTGATATTGCGACCAATATGATCGAAAACGTCATCGGGACCTACGATTTGCCACTTGGCATTGGTCTTAATTTCGTCGTCAACGGCAGAGATGTATTAGTCCCCATGGTCATTGAAGAACCGTCCGTGGTTGCCGGCGCGTCCTTCATGGCAAAACTTGCCCGCGCAGGCGGCGGCTTTATCGCAGAAGCTACGGAACCGTTAATGATTGGTCAATTGCAAGTCCTCCAGGTTGATAATTTACACGAAGCTGCTCGAAAAGTTTTGGAACGGAAATCGGAATTGGTTGAATATGTAGACAGTGCTGAATCCTCTCTAAAAGCCAAAGGCGGCGGGGCGCGGGACATCGAGGTTCGAATTATCGAAGATTCCCCCATCGGCGGTTTTTTAGTTGTCCATCTCATTTATGACGTTCGCGATGCGATGGGCGCGAACGCTGTGAACACTGCCTGCGAGCGGCTTGCTCCGAGAGTGGAAGCCATCACCGGCGGAAAAGTCCACCTGCGAATCCTTTCAAATCTGGCGGATAGACGAATCGCCCGGGCGCGGTGTACGATTCCTGTAAATGAGCTGGCATTTGACGACTTTTCAGGCGAAGAGGTCCGTGATGGCATCATTGCCGCCTACGCCTTCGCCGCCGTGGACCCTTACCGCGCTGCCACTCACAACAAGGGTATCATGAACGGCGTAGACTCGGTGGTCATTGCCACAGGCAACGACTGGCGCGCCAACGAAGCCGGCGCCCATGCCTACGCCGCTCGCTCTGGCAAATACACATCGCTATCCACGTGGGGCAAAGACGCGGACGGAAGCCTCGTGGGCACGCTCGAAATGCCAATTGCGGTCGGAATTGTAGGCGGTGCGACCAAGGTCCACCCGGCTGCGCAGGCTGCTGTAAAGCTGATGGGTGTGAAGACTGCCAGCGAGCTGGCTGAGATCATCGTCTCGGTGGGGCTGGCTCAAAACATGGCAGCCCTGCGCGCCCTCGCCACCGAAGGCATCCAGCGCGGACACATGTCACTACACGCACGGCAGGTCGCCATTGCCGCAGGTGCAAGTGGAGACCTCATCGAAAAGGTCGCCGCGCAGATGGTGGCGGAGAAGGTTGTGAGAATTGATCGTGCGGAAGAGTTGGTGAAGACGTGCACAAGTACACAGGGAGACAGGTAGATACGAATGGTCTACGTTGTATACTTACACCATGAACCAAAGAAAACCTCTCACCTCCGAAGAAATCTACGCCATCGTGGACGGACTTAATCCAATTGATTGGGCACAAATGGAGTTGTTGGCAAAAATGCCACCTGGGAAAAGGATTTACCCTAGCCTGCGCGCAAGCGCCATGATACGCGCTGGTTTGTGAACTGCATTTAAAAGAAAGTTTCCGAACCTTTCACCATCGGAAATCAACATGAAAATTCTGGACTATCTGACTTCCATGGATGACAAATATGGATATGCTTGATTTTTACATCCGAGTCGTAAAGGCATTGGATGAAATCGGCGCGCCCTACATGGACAAAGCCCATCACCGACCCGCTCCTCGCGGACACATGTCACTACACGCATGGCAGGCTGCCATTGCCGCAGGTGCAAGTGGAGAACTCATCGAAAAGGTCTGCGCAGATGGTGGCAGAAAAAGTGGTGAGAATTGATAGAGCAGAAGAGATTTTGAAGTCTTTGGACAGTGGAAAGTAAACAGTGTGATCTGCTTCCAATTGCAACGATCAAGCATGCAAAGTTGAACTCATCCTTTACAGAACAAAAGGATTGAAATTGACAGGTTAGGAGAGCTTTTGAAAATTTATTATGCATAGAATGATGGTCAACCTCAAGAAATTAGGAGATCATCATGCGAACCTCTCTCGAATGGAAAAATTATTATAAAGAAAATATTCGTTCACTTTTGAGTATTCCGTGGCACCTGGGGCACGAACTCACCGAAGAAGAGCAAATAGCAATTTCATCTTCGGTTCAGGATTTCCAGGCGGGAGAAAGCTCAGAAGGTCGGCACTTGTTGCAGTATGCAAAGCGTTACGGCAAACAGACTGGTGACCACGAGTACGTCG
>JAICQC010000123.1 GCA_025938055.1 Anaerolineales bacterium
ATTCTTTCCACCCTTGAGGAGTTGGAATTGGGTGACTGGTATCGCTCCTTGCCCCAGGGCTTGGATACCGAACTGGACACGGGAAGCCGTTCGCTTTCGGCAGGTGAGGCGCAATTGCTGGCGTTCACACGTGTGTTTTTGCGCAATCCGGGTTTAGTCATTTTGGATGAAGCCTCCTCCCGTCTTGACCCCGCAACGGAGCAACACCTCGAACGCGCCATCGACCGGCTGCTCCAGAACCGCACGGCGATTATCATTGCACACCGCCTGGGTACCGTCCATCGTGCGGATGAGATCATGATCCTGGATAGCGGCAAAGTCAGTGAGTATGGCGACCGTCAACAATTGGCGGCAGACCGGAGCTCGCGGTTTTACCAGTTGTTACAAACTGGTTTAGATGAAGTACTGGCTTGATGTCATTGCGAGGCGTTCGTTGCCGAATCAATCTCCCGTTTAACCGGTGAACCTGTTCAATGAGGATCCTTCGCTTAAGAGGAGATTGCTTCGCCCATCGGGCCCGCAATGACATAAAGGAAATATTATGTCCGAAACTACATTCACTCAAAAAGTCCCATCCCTCCCAGCCTGGCGTGTGATCTGGGAGATGTTGCGCTTCCGCCCGTGGTTGTGGTTCATAGACCTGCTGGCTGTAGCACTCATCCGCTTTTGCTGGCAGATCGCGCCAGCGCTCATCATCAAAGCCTTCTTCGATATGCTGACTGGCGCGGCGCAGTTGACCTTTGGCATCTGGACGATCGTTGCCTTTACACTTGCTACATGGGTCGGGCGGGTGGTTGCCAGTTACGGTTTTTACTATGCGGATGTGCCGATCTTCGCAGACATCCCCACGCTGCTGCGCAAGAATTTGCTGCGCCATATCCTGCGCCGTCCAGGCGCCTCAGCGCTGCCTGATTCGGCAGGTGAAGCGATCAGCCGCTTCAAGAACGATGTTAATGAGATTCCTCTGTTTGTCATCCTCATCAACGATATCGCGGTCGGTATTGGCGTCGTCGTCTTTGCGATTGCTTTGATGGCGCAGATCAGCCTGTGGGTGACGGTCATGGCGCTCATCCCATTGATCGTGGTTGGCGTCGTTGCAAATATTGCCACGAAGCGCATCGAACATTATCGCCGCGCCTCCCGTCAGGCGGCTGGCGATGTGACCGGCTTTATCGGTGAGTTCTTCGGCGCTGTGCAAGCCGTCAAGGTCGCGACCGCCGAAAGGAATGTGATCGATCACTTCCACAAGCTCAATGACGAACGC
Source organism: Anaerolineales bacterium (assembly GCA_025938055.1). The sequence continues at coordinate 1,265 of JAICQC010000123.1, forward strand.
CGCAAGCTGACCGTTCGGGAGAAACTGTTCGACGATGTACTTCAATCTATTTATCGCAATACCTCCACGCTGAGCACGGGCGTGATCTTGATCCTTGTAGGTCAGTCGATGCGCCTCGGCACGTTCACGCTTGGTGATTTCTCATTGTTCGTGTATCTCCTGCAGAGTATGGGTGACCTGACTACGTTCGCCGGGATGCTGGCGGCGCGCTATAAGCAGTTGGACGTTTCCGTCCAGCGCATGTACCGGTTGATGGAGAACGCGCCGCTCGACGCGCTGATCGAGCACAGCCCTGTAGATTTGCGCGGTCCCCTCCCTGAAGTGACCTATCAGATGAAGACCGCCTCTGACCGCCTTGAAAACCTCTCCGCTGTGAACCTGACGTTTCACTATCCCAACTCGCCGAACGGCATCGACGACATCAACCTGAAGCTGCAGCGCGATACATTGACCGTCGTCACCGGGCGGATCGGTTCCGGGAAGACTACGCTTCTCCGTGCGCTGTTGGGACTGCTTCCCGTCGAGACAGGCGAGGTCCGCTGGAACGGCGAATTGATCACCTCGCCGGGTGACTTCTTCGTGCCGCCGCGCTGCTCGTACACTGCACAGGTGCCGAGACTTTTTAGCAACACCCTGCGCAATAACATCCTGCTCGGGATGGACCTCACCGACGATGATATTTACCGTTCGACAAAACTGGCTGTGATGGACCGCGATCTCGAAGAACTTGATGATGACCTGGAAACGATGGTCGGGGCGCGTGGCGTCAAGCTCTCAGGCGGACAAATGCAGCGCGCTGCCGCGGCGCGCATGTTCATACGTGAGCCCGAGCTGCTGGTCTTCGATGACCTGTCCAGCGCCCTGGATGTGGAAACGGAGCGACAGCTCTGGGACCGCATCTTTGCCGAGCCCGGAAAGACCTGCCTTGTGGTCTCGCACCGCCGCCCATTGCTGCGCCGCGCAGACCACATTATCCTGCTGAAAGATGGCCGCGTCGAAGCCGAAGGAGCGCTGGAGGTATTACTGGAATCCAGTGAGGAGATGAAGGATTTGTGGAGACAGGAGAGCAGGGAGAAGTGAGAAAGAAAATGGAGCCACCTGAATGGTGGCTCCATTGCTTTTCAATTAAGAATTGTTCTTACGAGAGAATCTCGTCGCCAAACTCCGTGTAGATCCAATTCAGCACTTCGAAAGTATCCACGCGGGCAGAATAGCCAACGCCCGCGCAGTTGGAGTTGGTCACGTACGAATTGACCGCCAGCACGATGTTCGTATCACGCAGCAGGTCCGGACCGCCCGAGTCGCCGAAGCAGGTTCCGCCCGAGCCGCCGCCCGGGTTCAGCGCCAGCTTCATGAACTCGTCGCTGTGCTTGAAGTTGCCCGAGATCAACTCGCTCGGGGCATACAGGCGGACCCTCAGCCCAGTCCAGACGGGAGGACCACCGCCGCGGATCTGTTCCTGCACGCCGTAGCCCACAAAGTCCACGGGAGTCTTGTTCTCCAGCGTATCCACCAGATCTTGTGCCGGCAGTTCGGCGTATTCGCTGACCACGCTGGTCGGGACCGGTTCACTCAGGACGATGATGCCCACATCGGTGGAGGCAAAGCCGGGCAGCCCGTTCCCGCAGCCGATACAGAAATCAGGGTGGGTGAAGGCAACGCCCTCATAGGAGGTTGCGCCGCTGAACGGGTACTCGGTGTTGGACTGCACATCCTCATCGAACCAGATGCGCGCAGCCGAGGTGCCATCCGTGCAGTGCCCCGCTGTCAGCACAAGCGTGGGAGAGAGCAGGGATGCGCTGCAGCGGTGGGACGGCTCTCCGTCCACATCGAAGACAGCCAGTCCCACGTATGGGTGACGGCCATTATCCGGCTCGCCGTTGGTTATGGCGCTGGCACCACCGATCGGTCCGATCAAGAGCGCAATGGCAAGCGCCAAAGCTAACGTAACTTTTTTCATTGGTTTCTAGTACTCCTTGTCTTTGTTGGTCTATCTTTGTTTTTCGCCACTTCCTCGTCTTGATGCGAATGATGATCATCGGAAGAAGCTCCTCGCAGGCGAAACGCTCAGGGGCATCACCTCCTTCAGACATGGGGTTGCCCGAAGATAGTACAGCCGAACAGAAAAGACAAGCGATTTGCTAATCTTTTATCCTTGTGACGATGAGAAGTATCTGAGAGATGTTTAAGAGGGAGGGATGATATGCGCGCTGGACTACGACCGCCGGACGATTGCCCCACGACTTGAAGCCAAAGCAATAGTCAGGCTAGCTGCAAATCGGCAGCTCCGCTACCCTACGGGCACGGTGTCAGCGCGAGGTTAATCAGTCCAGCCTTCGAGACGGAAGAGGCGCGCCAGGCGGTCGCTCAGTCTCGGAGCGAAGACGTTGATGTAGTACAGCAGCCTTGCCTGCGGAGGGACGATCACAATAGGCTTACGCTTGCGGAGGGCGTGGAGGATGGCGCGTGCCACGCTCTCAGGAGAGATCTTCGGCGAGACCCACGAGAAGCGCAGGTTCTCGATCATCACGGTGTCCACTCGTCCGGGCAGGACGTTCGTGACCGCTATGCCATGATCGCTGACTTCCTGGCGCAGTACTTCCAGGAAGCCGGTGAGCGCAAACTTCGCCGAGACGTAAGGTGCATCGGGCGGCAAGCCGATCTTGCCGTCCATGCTGGTGACGGCGAGGATGTGCCCGCTCTTCTGTGCAAGCATGTGCGGCAGAACTGCCTTGATGCAGTACACGCCGCCAAAATAATTAACATCCAGGGATCGCTGTAGATCAGCCGGGTCAAGATCAACGATCGGACCCCGAATATACTCTCCGGCGTTGGAGATCAGGATGTCCACGCGCCCCCATGTTGATAATACTTCCTGCACCATCGCCTCGACCTGTTCACGCCGCGTAACATCCACTTGCATGGCGAGCGCTTTGCTTCCGTTCCGCTCGATCTCCCCGGCAAGCTCTCGCAGGGCTGCCTCCCTCCGTGCTACAAGAGCAACGCAGGCTCCCTCTTTTGCGAGCGCCAGCGCCGTCGCCCGCCCGATCCCCACAGAAGCGCCAGTGACAATGGCGACCTTATCACGGAAGGGGTTACTGCTCATGTACGTGGTGAGAGTCAGGCGAGGTGAGGCTCTCTGCTATTGTGGCGCGCTCACCCTTGATTTCATAGATGAACGGACCCTGTGGGATGTCGTTTGTGATCTCGATCTCACGCCTGTCCATGGCTTCCCAGATCGTCTGGAAAGCAGACTTGTCCTGTACCCACTTTTCGACGATGACCACGCCGTGGCCCGGCAGGACGGTGAAGACGATTTGACGGGGGTCATTCGGGTTCTGAAGCGCCTGCGAGCTGGAGAACGCCTCCTGCACGGCGCGGTACTGGGCGTCGGTGGAGCACGAGACGGGGTAGTAGAGATAACTCTCGGGCACAGGCACGTACTCAACGCGCGTCTGGTCGAAAGAGCGCACGCCGCGATGCCCATGCAGCTTCGAGCGGATAACGGGCACCTTTGCGCCGTTCGCTAGCGTGAGCCGCGGCAGTGGTACGTCCATGCCGATCATCTCGACTGCTTCCGAGGAGGGTGGGTGGTTGGGGTGACCCTCCACTTTGCGGATGAGGGCGCCATCTCTCTGAGGCTTAATGCCAACGATGACTGCCAGGTCTTTATCGGTGATATTCTCCTTGCGGACGGGGCGGGCGCTGCCGGTGATGGTGGTGAGTAAGCCGTTGATGCGAGGCTCACAGGTGGCGAAACAACCTTCACTGTACTGCTGTGAGATGGCGTCGCTGAAGCCGGGGATCTCGGCAACCTGCGCGACCTTGATCATTTCGGTGAAGAAGTCCCGCCTGCCAAGCTCATGGCTGGCTCGAGTCATCTCTTCGATGGAGGCGAGACTTTCCCATTTGTCTCGTGTGATCGGGGGTTCCACGGTCTCGTGGCTGGTGATCTCTTCGGTGCTGGCGGCTGTAAGGATGCGGGTGGCGATGTCTTTGTAGAATGTCTCCGGGTCGCTGAACCTGATACGGGGATGCGCGCCGACCAGGTCGAAGAGATAGGCGGATTCGGGCTTCTCATCCCCAACGACGAGCAGGACGCGGATGCACTTCGTCTGGATCTGAACGATGCGCAGGAGGTACATGATGACACCGCCGCGCTTCCCCTGCTGGTGCAGGGTGTGTGAGGCGGTCTCAGGGATGCCTGCAAAAGGAGGCGCGGCTTCCTCTCCTCCCTGAAGGACGTTTTCCACTTTGCCCATCCAGTCGCTGAACTGCTGTGTAGTGGCGTGGACAACCGTGAAGACAGTCGGCACGTGTTTGAGCGCATAGCGCCGCCGGGCAGTGAACATCAGTGCCTCGCGCCAGCCGAGAGGTTCGCCGAGGCGGGCAGTGGTGAGGATGACTTCTGTCTCGGGGGATGGCTGCTGCGGGGTGCTGTGTCCCTCGGCTGCGAAGTACTCCATCAGGTCTGAGGCGACCTGTTCGGAGAGAGGCGTGGACGGACCGGGGATATGGGTGACGGTGAGCTGTTTGAGCCAGGTGTGCGTGGGAGTTTGTAGGGCAGGGTACCGCATAAAAGTCTTCCTGTGGTGTGAGGTTGGTATAGATGTTATACAGCCTGTTAACACCAATCAGCAGGACTGGTTGTGAAGTGATCTTTCTGTATGGACAACACGGACTGCCCGTTTATTATAATGAATTTGATTCAGAATAGGTTTCCCCCTTCAAATAAAGAATGTCTAATTCCGAGGATATACTCAGCATGTCACCCTGAGCAGGGCGAAGGGTCTACGATGAAATTGAGCTGATTCAGCTCAATTTCATCGGGATTCTTCTCTCCCGCAGAGCAGGTCGTTCACACCGTTCCCGTGTTCCTTCGGGAGAATGACATGAAGTTTTTGATGCATTAAAAACAATGACAGTCACCCAGCCTTCCGGACAGGTGACTGTCATGCGACGATGATGATGATTGCTATTTCTTGCGGAAGCGAGGTCCCACCTTTTTGTAGGGTCTGAAGTATTCGATTGTGTATCCCACAACGAGCCATGCAAAACCCGTGATGACGGCGACAGCGATCCACTTGACGATGACGAACATGGCATTCTCCTTTTATGCAAATTTCCGCAAATGCGGTTCCATTTGTCTGATTACATGACGGAGATTTGGGGAGAAAAGTTGCACAGAGGAGCTTACAGAAAGGTCAATTTTACGAATCGGATCCTGGACGAATTCCTGTACGCCACCATGCATGCCGCCCTAAATAAACCGTAAAGTTTCTTCCTGATTCAGCACGTTATACTTACGGAAGCCAATTTGTCATCCTTTATGTCGTTGCAGCTCGGATTGACACGATCCGAGCTGCAACTGTTTCAGGAGGGATAGATATGGGTTTGTCAAAGGATGGTCGAAGGATGACACCCGCAAGACCTGCCCTGAGCCCTTTCGCCCGCGAGAATTGGTAATTAGACAGGGGAGCGGGTTGTAATGATTTTCGCCTTGCGGGGAGGCGAGTTTTCCTGTATGCTTGCTTTCTATACCTGAACGCTTCACCTTCAGGTGCAAGTGTCTGTCGTGACGCGCACGCTTCGACTTCGCCTGCAGCTCCGCTCAGCGCGAGGCATCACTCTCTCGCAACGACACGATGCATGGGTGAACAATGACGACACAAGAACTGGCGTACACAGAAATCCAAAGGCTGGGAACAAATTTCAGGAACATGCCTGCTGCCTGTGTGCCAGAAGATGGACTCGACCGCGCCCGTGATCTGGACAAGGCAATTGCCAACCTGGATCGCATGATCGATTAGCATGTTTATGAGTTGTATGGGCTCACGGAAGAAGAGATTAAGACCGTGGAGGGAGGGTAAACGGATGACCGATAAAAAGAAAAACAAGAAAGTGCTGGTCAAAGTCAGCGAATTGAGCGATGAGGAGCTTGATGCGGCTCTCGATGCCGCACTGGATGAACTCCTGGGTCCTGATGAAGAGAAGAGTGAAGAAGATCAGCCTGCAAAGAAAACAATGACAAAGCGGACCAAATCTGGAAAGTCTCGCAAGCATAAGTAAGTGAGAAGTCGTTTGGACGTCTGTTGACTAACCCTTAGGAACGGCATTCCATTGACAACGTTATTCATTAGCTATGCACGGAAAGATAAGGCAAAGGTCTACTCATTTGCCGACGAACTTCGCGATCTGGGCTTTGATGTTTGGGTCGATGTCAGCGGCATTCGGGGTGGAAAGCAATGGAGCGCCGAAATCGTAAAAGCGATTACCGATTGTGATTTCTTTTTGCTTTTCATTTCATCGGCTTCCGTTGAATCCGATAACGTCCGCCGCGAGGTGGATCTTGCTTTCCAGAACAACAAGCACATCCTTCCTTTGCGACTTGAAAAAGTGGGTATCCCTCTCACCTGGGCTTATCAAACGGTGGGAATTCAATGGATCGAGTGTAGTGAAAAGGGTTGGAAATCGCGCTTGCTCGTTGCCCTGGGCAGTCAAAGTGAAATACCGAACCTCGCAACAGAGAATACCGGGACACCATCCAGAATTACGCAAAGTCGTGTTCAGATCATTATTGAAGGAGAAATAGCAGATTTTAATCAAACCCGTAGAGAAGACCTGGTCCTGATGCTCGCGGCTGTTCTGCGAGTGGATGCGGAGGAGATCCGATTGTTGAGCGTCAATGAGGGGAGCATCATAGTAGATTTCCTCCTTCCGGAAACAGCAGCCAACAAGCTGTTTGACCTGGCTCGCAAAAAGGATTTTAGACTTATCGAACTGGGTATTGCATCTCTGGTTTTTGATCTGGATGATGTCGCGTCTCAAGAGCAGGATATTCTTAGTGAGGCCGATCCATCCATAAGCGTTAATCAAGCGCGGAGGTTGATCGAAATAAAGGTACGGTCGAACCAGAAGAACAACAAGAGTACCGATGGAGGACTGCTCTCCCGGCTGTTGGACAAATTCTCGCGCCGAGATTCGATAAAAAGACAACGAGGAGTTGCACGCCCACATACGGGATCTGGCAAATTATTCCCGGAGTTTGACACAGGCTCTGAAGTGCTAACCCGATCAGCGACATCATGGATCGTTGTCATGATAGCTGCTTTCGCAATCGTTGCCGCGATGCTATATGGTTACTCTGGTTTGGTCAGACCGGTTCCCTCAGCCGTGGATGCAACCGGGACTATGGAAGCGTTTGGTACGATGGCTGCGATCACAACACAGGAATATGAAATGAGTCTGACCCGTGCCGCGGCTTCTACTCTAACTCCTGCTATTGCCGTGTCTCCTACACCTTCACCGGAAGAGCTCACCCAAATCTTCATAGTGGACGTTCAGCCTTCTTCAGGTTCGGAGTCTCCGCCGGACAGCAGCGAATGCTTATGGACACAAGTCAACGGCGAGGGCGCATCCATCGTGCTAACACTCGAACAGGAAAGCACAATTCACAAGCTGCGGGTGTCGTTATTTACGCCGTACGTGCAGCGAGTCCGGCTGACGTTCAGCGACAATTCGCAGCAAACTGTAACATTCGAAAGATACGGAGATTATATATTCCAGGAAATTCTTCTTGACCCGGTAAAAACGACGACAATTACTGTTGAAGTCCTGGAGGTCGAGGGCAATTCATTCGATAGTTACGGAATCTGTCATATCGAAGTCTTTGGAACAGTACCTTGAGTATGAATGATGGGAAGATAAAGACAAAAGGAAAGACAAGATGAACAACAACGCTGACACCAAGCTGGTAGAAGTATTATCCAATCACTATAGTGAAACTTTTGATCAACTAAAGGAAGTCGTTGCAAGGCGTGACCGTCTATTTTTGTATATTTTGTTGGTGATCTTCATCCTGTTGCTGTATATCAGCAGCCCAACCGTAATGAGCGATTGGGTAAATTCATTCTTTAGTAGTCAGGTCACCGGAGCCACTGGCACGACTATGCAACCGCTCATCAATGTAGCAGTGATTGGTGTTGTCTTGTTGTTGGCACTGTTAAGTTTTTCGCACACGTACTTCCAAACCGTCCTGCATATCGAGCGACAATACGATTACGTCTATCAACTCGAAGAACAGCTGGGCAGGTTTTTCAGCGACAAGGCATTCATTCGTGAAGGCAAACATTATCTCAATTACAAGCGTAGGTTCTCCTCGTGGACAAAGTTTATCTTTTGGTATCTCTTTCCAGCCCTATATTTGTTGTTCATACTCTACTTTCTATGGTTCTTATTCACAACCTCGCAAACCGACGTTGGTTATAAGATCATTGACTTGTTGATCACCGTGAGTATCATGATCTCACTGGGGTTTTATTTGTTGGCGATCATTAAGAAGAAATAGTAAATGAGTGCATATTCTAAGACGTATCGAATTCGATTTTCAGATATTGATGCCAACAGGCATGTCAATAATGCTGTTTACATTGATGCGGCGGGCGAAATCCGCTATCAATTCTTTGCAGAAAATGGCTTCCCGCCAGAGCGATTCGAACAACTCGGAATCGGTCCCGTGTATACAAAGATTACTACTCAGTTTCTGCGTGAAGTGCTATTGGGCGAAACTGTGACGATTACCTTTACTCTGACAGGTCTCTCGCCTCAGGGTATGTTCTGGAGAGCCCATCACGACATTCTCAAATCCAATGGTAAGAAGGCTGTCATCGTGGATATGGAAGGTACGATTCTTGATCTGACCACGCGTAAGCCCGCCCCATCGAGCGAGGAACTCATGCGCGTCTTCCAATTGATTCCGCATTCGGAAGATTTCGAAATCCTGCCCGAGGTTCGTAGAGTGAAATGATAGAACCAGAATTCACCTAAACGAACTCTTGACTGCCTGACAGGAAGGAGTACACTATAGGCAGTTAGGAAATCATCATTAGGTGGCAATGTATTTGTGAGACCTGCTCATGAGTTTCCAGGGGTATTTACAAGCGCGGGCAGATCCGCATCGAACATAGATCGTTGAGGCAGCCCATGCCTTGCCGGGGGATCGCATCGGTTGGCTTTCTGATGCGTCAGGAAGGTAAGTTACGAGTGGAGGGATCTAAGACGAGATAACAACACGTGCTTCTTCACAGGTTCAATACTTTTCCATTGCGCGACACGCTTTGAGGAAAAGGCCGCCTGCAGGGTGGTTGTCATGTTTTCTACACCAAGGAGGAATTGATCATGTACTCGACCAAAACGAAAACTCGTCTCTTGCTTGTTCTGTCGGTTCTTAGCATTTCCGTTCTCGTGGCTGTGCCCGTTCTGGCTGCCAGCCTGACGATCGACTTTGAGAGTTATGCTCTCGGAACTGTCCACGGGCAGGATGGATGGAGCAGCGCCGGGGCCGCAGGCTCTGGCTGCGCGATGTACGACCATGCCATTGTTAACAACACCTATGGCTATGCCTCGTTCGGGACAAAGAGCCTGCGAATCTCCAATGCCGTGACTAGCGGCTGTTTCGGAGATCAAACCTTTTCGAAATCCCTGGCGGATGAGGCAGGGGAAACGACCGCAGGAAATGATGGCTTATCTGGCGGGGCGCGGCAAAACTTCTTTACCGCCCAGTGGGACTTTGCCTCTACCGTCCCTGGCGCCGAGCAACCAGGGCTGTCCGTTGTCGCCAGCCCGGACCGAGGTGATGGCGCCCGCATGAGCTGGGTGCAGATGGCGGATACACCCGGAGGGCTTGA
>JAICQC010000132.1 GCA_025938055.1 Anaerolineales bacterium
GCGCCGAGTCTGCAATGACGTTCACCCCGGGCAGGACTAACGGAACTTCCCATTCGAAGCCCGAGGATAGCGAGTAAGGTTATTCGTAAATCCGCCTTAAATAAACAGGAGCATCCAGCGGATGCTCCTGTTTTCGATTGTTTAACCTTTTTCTGCTGTCCATCATGGCAACGAAGATTGAAATAGACTATAATTACAGCCGAACTGCACCCATAGCTCAATTGGACAGAGCGTCTGTCTTCGGAACAGAAGGTTGGGAGTTCGAGCCTCTCTGGGTGCACTTTTACTTCCTTCCCCTAAACCACCCTCTTTCTTTTGCTGTTAAGCGGCGTGGCAATTGGTGCAAAGCATCTCGGTCTCTTTCAGTTCTTCCTCAAGCTTTTCAATACTTGTGATCCTTGTAATCATCTCTTTGCTGTGAAGGTGATGAAATTCAAAGACTACAGGATCTGCTTCTCCGCAGGATACGCAGGGGTGAGATAGAAGATAATTATGCAGATATTCCCTGATAGCATCGCGGTACTTGGTTGAGTGTTTTCCGGTGCATTTTCTCCCGATACCCCTCCACGGAGGGGTAATAACTACTTGCCCATCACCTGGATTGCTCGTACAATCAGGGCGGTAATAAAGTAGTGGCGACCCGCCATGTGCACTACGAGACCATAAATTTAGCAGTCGTTTTGCACAGTTTTGAGGGTATAGCCTTGGTAACGTCGCCACTGCAAAACAAAGAACCGGGAAAGGAATCCGAATGACCGACCTAAAAAGCTTCGGTGAAAGTATTGTCAATAACCTCGAGAAGGTCATTGTGGGGAAATATCAATCTGTAGAACTGGTCGTGATCGGCTTGCTCTGCCAGGGTCATGTTTTGATCGAGGATGTGCCCGGCGTAGGGAAGACCATGCTTGCTCGTAGCCTTGCCAGATCGCTGGACTGCACATTTAACCGCATCCAGTTCACGCCGGACATGCTCCCGAGTGATGTGACCGGCGTATCCATTTATAACCAGGAGAAACGCACCTTTGAATTTCGCCCGGGTCCGATCATGGGACAGATCGTGCTGGCGGATGAGGTGAACCGTGCTACACCCAAGACCCAGGCATCCCTGCTCGAAGCAATGGAGGAACGCCAGGTGACCGTGGACGGGGTGACCCATCCGCTGCCCAGACCGTTCATGGTGTTAGCCACGCAGAATCCGATCGAATACGAGGGGACTTTTCCTCTTCCCGAGGCACAGTTGGACCGCTTCCTCCTGCGTGTTCGCCTGGGCTACCCCAACGCCTCAGAAGAGATGAGAGTCCTGAACCAGCAGCAGCTTCGGCACCCGATCGAAACGCTTGAGCCAGTCGTCAAGGTGGATGAATTGCTGGAGGCGGTCGACGAGATCCGCCACGTGTACGTCGCTCCCACGATCCAGAGATATATCATTGACCTGGTAGGGCGCACGCGCCAGAGTGGGGATGTGTATCTCGGCGCGAGCCCGCGCGGCAGCCTGGCGCTTTTCCGGTCGGGGCAGGCTCGCGCTGCGTTGCAAGGACGCGACCACGTCCTTCCTGATGACATCAAGGCGCTGGCGGTTCCTGTGCTCGGACATCGCATCATTGTGTCCCCGGCGGCACGTTTGCGTGAGTTGAGCGCAGATCGCATCGTGCAGGAGATCGTTTATAGCGCCCCGGTGCCCGGAGGCGATTATCAGGCTTCTGCAGAAAAGGTGAAGGTCAAAGCCCAGTGACGCCCGGACGCGCGTTTGTCTTATTGATGTTGATTGTCGGAGGGGTGGGAACGGCTGTTAATGGCGGAGTGGTATATGTGCGCCTTCTGTATCTGAGCGCGCTGCTCGTGGTGCTCGCAGGGCTGTTGACGGCCTTCTCCCTGCGCGGCATAAAAGTGGAACGGCAGGCGCGTTCCCTGCGCGCCAGCGTGGGAGATATTTTCGAGGAACATTTTGAAATTTCCAATGCCAGCCGCATACCAAAACTCTGGCTGGAAGTTGCAAACGAAACGACGATTCCCAATGCGACCGGGTCACGCGTTCTAACATTCGTGCGCGCCAAGCAAAAACGCATTTATACCTCCCGAACCTGGCTCACGAGCCGCGGCGGGTTTGCCCTCGGTCCGACGCGCGTCACCTCGGGGGATCCATTTGGAATTTTCCGCATTTCAAAAAGTTATCCGGCGGCGTCCTCCCTGGTCGTTCTTCCTATGCTCTTCCAGGTGTCTGAATTTCTTTCTCCACCCGGTCTGTTGCCCGGCGGCAAGGCGATCCGGCGGAAGTCCATTGACGTCACGCCGCATGCTGCGGGCATCCGTGAATATGTGCCTGGCGACCCGATGAAGCGCATCCACTGGCCCACCAGCTTGCGCCGTAATCAGCTTATGGTCAAGGAGTTCGAGCAGGACCCACAGGCAGAGGTCTGGCTGTTCCTCGACACGCACAAAAACGCCCATATCGCCAAGCCCGGCGAGATTTATGACACGCCTCCCATCGACGATCTGCTCCTGCTGCGACGGCGCAAGGTAAAACTAGCTCCATCGACGCTGGAATATTCGATCAGCATCGCCGCCTCGCTCGCGCACTACTTCATCGACCAGCGCCGGGCGGTGGGGCTCGTGAGCGCGCTGGGGCATTCGTTCAAGGTCATCCCCGCGGAACGAAGCGAACGGCAGGAAGCCAAGATCCTCGAGGAGCTGGCGTTCCTTCAGGCGGAAAGCATGTACACCCTCCCTGGTCTGGTCACCGCGCAGATGGGACAACTGCCTCAGGGGAGCAGTGCCATTCTCATCACGCCGATGATCTGGCCCGAATTATTACTCGGCGTGGACAGCCTCCTGCGGCGCAACCTGCGGCCGGTTGTCGTCCTATTGATGTCGAATTCCTTTGGCAGCCGCGCCAGCAATGAAAACCTGGCGCAATCGCTGAATGAGCGCAAGGTGCCGGTCTGCCGCGTCTACTGCGAAGCCGACCTCTCGGAAACCCTTTCGAGTTTTGCTGTCAATAATTTTTCTCAGGATGCCTCATGGCGCAGACCCGTATTGTCACACTTGACCTGAACTTTCAGGGACGTCCTCATGCCATCGCCTCGTATCTCATTCGGAACGGGGATGCTGTGGTATTGATCGAAAGCGGACCCGGCTCGACACGCGCGGGGCTGGAAACGGGTCTGGCGCAGGAAGGCTTTTCGCCTCGCGACGTGACCCACCTGCTGCTGACGCACATCCACCTCGACCATGCCGGCGCGGCGGGTTGGTTGGCGCAACAGGGCGCGGAGATCTATGTCCATCCCGTCGGAGCGCCGCACATGATTTACCCCGAGAAGCTGCTGGCAAGCGCAACACGGATTTACGGCGACCGCATGGATTCGCTCTGGGGCGAATTCCTGCCTGTGCCTAAGGAGAAATTGAGGATACCGAAAGATGGGGAAGAAATAGCGATTGGTGACTTGCGATTTCAGCCTATCAATACACCGGGACATGCCGAGCATCATTACGCATACCTCTTCGAAGATATTTGTTTTTCCGGTGATGTTGGCGGTGTGCGGATTCCCGGTTATCAATATTTGCGAATCCCCATGCCGCCGCCGGAGCTGCATCTGGAGCGCTGGCATGAAAGCATGAAGCGCCTCCGCAAGGAGAAGATCGCCCGCATCGCGCCGACTCACTTCGGCATCTATGACGACCCCGATTGGCATCTTCGCGAAGTCGAAAAGGGACTCGATGATGCCGAGCGCTGGCTTGATGAAATGATGTCAGAAGACCCTTCCCCGCCGATCGAGGCGCTGCGCGAGAGCTTCACCGATTGGATGGTAGAGCAAGCGGCAGAAATGGGATTGAGCGAGGATGTGATCAATGCCTACACCATAGCCAACCCACCCGGCATGAGCGCGGATGGATTGCTGAGGTATTGGAAGAAAGTGAAGAGCGCGGGGTAAATATTAACAGGTCGTGGGTGAGGCGGGAGTTGGAGTAAGAAGGCAGCAATTATTGAAAATGATTTCCATAAGCATTCAAGGAGATGAAGCACCTTCTTGGAAAAACTGGTCAGAGGAAAAGGAGCTTGAAAAAAAAGCAAAGCATGATGATCTACTGGCTGAGTATTTGGGTAAACCACCCTACAAATACGACTGGGGCCAAATATCGTCGGAATACGACCCACGTTCGGGTTCAAGCCATATAATCATAAACTATGTTTGATCTTCATCCTATCTTACATTTTAAAGATGGCTAGCAATAGATTGGAAAAGCTCTCATACACCATGATAAGATTAACAGCGCCTTTTTAGGCGCTGTTTTGTCTCTATTCCTTGCAGGTCATTTTTACTCATTCAAGTTATACTTTGCATCAAGGAGATTGTATGAAACATTTTCTCGCCATATCCGATCTATCCCCGGGGGAGGTGCAGGACTTGCTCGACTTATCCATCAAACTTAAAGAAGAATATTTCAAGAAAGGCAACCCGCCGTACTTCAAAGGCAAAGTGCTCGGCATGATCTTCCAGAAGCCCAGTCTGCGGACGCGCGTCTCGTTCGATATAGCGATGCGTCACTGCGGCGGTGATGCGCTCTACCTTTCGCCGAATGAGATTGGCTTGGGCAAGCGTGAGTCGATTGCCGATATCGCCCGCGTCCTCTCGGGATATGTGCAGGCGCTCATGGCGCGTACGTTCGATCATGCCCATGTGCTCGAACTGGCAAAGTGGTCCGATATCCCGGTCATCAATGGGCTCAGCGATTACAATCATCCCTGCCAGGGCATGGGGGACGCGCTAACCATCCAGGAGAAGTTTGGCAAAGCCAAAGGCTTGAACGTGGCGTACGTGGGCGATGGGAATAATGTAGCTGTCTCGCTGATGCACGTCGCCGCGAAACTGGGCTGGAACTTCACGATCGGCAACCCTGAAGGGTATGACATCCCGCCCAAAGCAGTTGAAATTGCCGATGACATCGCGAAGGAAACTGGCTCGAAACTAACCTTTGTGCGCGACCCGCACGAGGCGGTCAAAGGCGCGCACGTGATCTACACTGACACCTGGACCTCGATGGGACAGGAGGAAGAAACTGCCAAACGCGAGAAGGTCTTCCCGCCGTATCAGGTCAACGCGGGGCTGGTGGGCGAAGCCGACAAGGACGTGATCGTCATGCACTGCCTGCCCGCACATCGCAACCATGAGTTGACTGATGATGTGGCGGACGGTCCTCATTCAGTGATCTTCCCTCAGGCGCACAACCGCCTGCACGCGCAGAAGGCGATCCTGGCGAGGCTATTTGGCGTTGGATAGAGGCTCGGTGGTTGAGTAGATTCGAGCACAGCGAGAATCTACTCAACCACTGGTAACAAGTCCATATAAACTTTGCAACAGTGGTTTCGATAGGGGCTGAGCAAAAACACTCAGCCCACTCAACCACCAATATAAGAGGTGAATATATGAATACAAAAGATTTTATCGCCATCGAAGAAGAATACGGCGCCCATAATTATCATCCGCTGGATGTGGTGATCGAGCGGGCGGAGGGTGTCTGGGTGCATGACGTGGATGGTAAGAAATATCTCGATTGCCTCTCCGCGTATTCCGCGGTCAACCAGGGGCACGTCCATCCGGAGATCCTGCACGCCCTGCTGGAGCAGGCGAAGAAAGTCACGCTGACTTCGCGCGCCTTCCGCAACGACCAGTTGCCGCTGCTGTACAAAGAACTTTCCGAGATGACCGGTTACGAGATGTCCCTGCCGATGAACAGCGGTGCGGAGGCGGTTGAGACGGCGCTTAAGCTTGCGCGCAAGTGGGCATACCAGGTCAAGGGCGTGCCGCGCCACCAGGCGGAGATCATCACCGCAGCCGGCAATTTCCATGGGCGGACGATCTCCATCATCACGTTCTCCAGCGAGCCGCTCTATCGGGATGATTTCGGTCCCTTCACGCCGGGGTTTGTGAACGTGCCTTACGGTGATGCGGATGCCATCGAGAAAGCGATCACACCGAATACTGCGGCTGTGATGCTTGAGCCGATCCAGGGCGAGGGCGGAGTCATCATCCCACCGGAGGGTTATCTTAAAACGGTCGCCGATATCTGCAAGAAGCACAACGTCTTACTGATGGCAGATGAAATCCAGACGGGTCTTGGCCGGACAGGAAAGCTCTTCGCCTCCGAGCACGAAGACGTACGCCCGGATGTAACGATTATTGGCAAAGCGCTGGCAGGAGGCTTTTATCCGGTTTCGGCAGTACTGGCAGATAAGGATTTGCTCGGCTTGTTCAAGCCGGGCGAACATGGGTCCACGTTCGGTGGGAATCCACTGGCGGCGGCAGTGGCGCGCGCCGCGCTGCGCGTCATCCGCGAGGAAAGCTTGGCAGAGCGTTCACTCGAGCTTGGGGAATACTTTATGGAGCAGTTAGCTGAGATCCCCAGCCCGCACGTGAAGGAAGTGCGTGGGAAGGGTCTGCTGATCGGAGTCGAGTTGAAGCCGGGGGCAAAGGGCGCGCGCCGCTTCTGTGAAGCTATGCAGGAGAAAGGTATCCTTGCGAAAGAGACCCATGATAATGTGATCCGTTTCGCGCCACCCCTGGTTATCGATAAAGAGACGATTGACTGGGCGCTGCCCTCTATTCGCGACGTGCTCAATATGAAATGATTTCAAAACCTTTAGAGTTTATAGGTACGTGTTATGTCCCGTAAAGCAAAAATTGTTGCCACGATCGGGCCCGCCTCCCAGAGCGAGGACATCATCGAGAAGCTAATTCTAGCTGGCATGAACGTCGCCCGGATGAATTTTTCACACGGCACACATGAACAGCATGCCAAGTGGATTGACCGCATCCGCAGGGTTTCGGAAAAGCTTGGTGTTCCCATCGGGATTCTTCAGGACTTACAGGGACCAAAGATTCGCGTGGGAGAACTGGCGGTCCCCTTATTGCTCACCGAGGGAGAAGATGTCACGCTCTACACTCCCGAGACCCGGGGGCCCGAGACCAGCACAAAAAATATCCCTGTAGATTTTCGAGAACTGTTCGATTCCGTGAAGAGCTCAGACCGACTCCTGCTCGATGATGGTCGCCTTGCGCTGGAAGTGCTGTCTGTGGATAGTCACAGTGCCCTAACTGCCAGGGTCGTTATCGGTGGTTTACTGTCTTCGCATAAGGGCATTAACCTGCCTGGCGTGAAGCTGCACATCGCGGGATTCACGGAGAAGGATGAAGTGGATCTGGCGTTTGGTATGGCCCAGGGTGTCGACGCGGTAGCCATTTCGTTCGTACGGACCGCAGACGATGTTCTGCAGGTCCGTACAGCGGCGGAGCGCCTGTCCCAGGGCAAACGCCTGCCCCTCCTGATTGCCAAGCTGGAAAAGGCGGAGGCGCTGGATAATCTGGAGGACATCCTGGAAAACGTGGAGGGAGTGATGGTAGCGCGCGGAGATCTGGGCGTGGAGCTCCCTCCGGAGCGCGTACCTGTGCAGCAGAAGCACATCATCCGCGCCGCCAACCTGCGTGCCAGGCTGGTGATCACCGCCACGCAGATGCTCGAATCGATGATCACGAACCCCCTGCCGACGCGGGC
Organism: Anaerolineales bacterium; assembly: GCA_025938055.1. The sequence goes on from JAICQC010000132.1 coordinate 7,549, forward strand.
CGAAGCCTCTGACGTGGCGAACGCGGTCTTCGATGGTTCCGACGCGGTGATGCTTTCCGCGGAGACAGCAGTTGGGAAATACCCGGTAGAGTCCGTCAAGATGATGGACCGGATCGTGCGCGAGGCGGAAACACATTTTGTGGAATGGGGCGCGGAGCAGCATGTGCGTGGCTTCGAGCACAGCGATGCTGCCTCGATGGCGCGTGCCGCGCGGGCACTGGCAAACGATACGAACGTCCGGGCGGTTGCCTGCTTCACCAAACAGGGGAGGACCGCCTGGCTGCTCTCCAAGATCCGGCCCCGGGTGCCGATCCGAGCCTTTACAGCTGATACGTTCACCTACGGCCAGCTGGCGTTTCTGTGGGGTGTGCATCCCCACCTGGTTCCCTTTGTCGACACGCTCGAGGAGATGATCCATCACGTGGACGAGGCTCTGATGCGCACTGAGGAGATGCAGGCCGGCGATCAGGTCGTGCTGGTCTCGGGGTTTCCGGTCGGCGCGGTCAGGCCTCCGAATATGGCGCTGCTGCATACGGTCGGGGAATCATAGAGTGTCGTTGCGAGCCGCGCGGCGGCGAAGCTTCACATACTCGTATGACCAATTGTTACTGTAGCCAAAGATATTGATAAGGCGCTAGCTCAATTTCAATCAGTTCGTTTGCCGGAAAAAATTCCTGCCCCGTAAGAAGATCGGTCAGGGAAGTGACCGACGTTTGTATCGGGTGGGAAATCGTCTGCTTTGTCCCGCTGAGATTGTGTATGACAAGTATCGTGTCCGTCTGATGGCTTCGCTGGAATGCGGCAATGCTTGCATTGGACACCTCGATCCATCTAAAGTCTCCCCAGCCGAATGCCTGATGCTGTTTGCGCACCGCAATCATATGCCGGATCATGTTCAGCAGCGAGTCCGGATCTGCACGCTGCGATTTGACATTGACGCGGGCGGGCCCGTAGACCTCATCGCTGATCACGGGCGCGTATAAAGAGGCGCTGGAAGCTTCTGAAAAGCCTGCTGTCGCGCCCGGCTCCCACTGCATGGGCGTACGGACCCCGTTGCGGTCTTCCAGCCAGATGTTGTCTCCCATCTGGATCTCGTCGCCGTAATACAGGATGGGTGAGCCGGGCAACGCGAACAGTAAAGAATAGGCTAAGCGGATCTTGCGTTCATCATTCTCAAGCAAAGGTGCCAGCCGCCGACGGATGCCCAGGTTCAGGCGCATGCGCGGGTCTGGCGCATAGTTCTCCCACATCCACTGGCGCTGCTCCTCCGTAACCATTTCGAGGGTCAGCTCATCGTGATTGCGCAGGAAGATACACCACTGGCAATTTTCGGGGATGGGTGGTGTGCGATTCAGGATCTCGATCATGTCCTCCACGCGTCCCTTTTTGATCGCCATATAGATACGCGGCATGATCGGGAAGTGAAATCCCATATGAAACTCATCGCCATTCCCAAAATAGGGACGGACATCCTCGGGCCACTGGTTTGCCTCACACAACAAGATTCGCCCTGGATAATTCTGGTCCATGAAAGCACGCAACTTCTTTAGATAAACATGAGTCTCTGGCAGATTCTCACAATTCGTGCCTTCGCGCTCGAACAGATAGGGGACTGCATCGGCGCGGAAACCGTCAATGCCAAGTTCGAGCCAGAAACCGGCAACCCTGGTCATCTCCTCTTGCACCCTGGGGTTGTCATAATTCAGATCGGGCTGGCTGGCGTAGAAGCGGTGCCAGAAATATTGTCCTGCCTCTTCATCCCAGGTCCAGTTGGATGGTTCGGTATCTAAAAAAATGATGCGTGCGTCCCTGTATTTCTGGTCGGTATCGCTCCAGACGTAGTAGTCGCGATATGGAGAGCTGCGGTCTGCACGCGAGGCTTGGAACCAGGGGTGCTGGTCGGAGGTGTGGTTCAGCACAAGGTCCATGATGATGCGGATGTTGCGCTGGTGCGCGGCTTCAATCAAAGCCTTGAAGTCATCCAGCGTGCCAAATCTTTCAGCAATATTGTAGTAGTCTGCTATGTCGTAACCGTCATCCCGCAGGGGCGAAGGATAGAGCGGCATCAGCCAGAGACAATCAACGCCGAGATCCTGGAGGTAATCCAGCTCTTGCCTCAACCCCTGGATGTCACCATGTCCATCGCCGTCGCTGTCACGGAAAGCACGGACATAGATCTGATAGAAGGTTGCATCTTTATACCAGAGCGATTCATTCATATCTGCCTGTTTATCTACTTCCTCTATTACAAGTTTGCCATTTGAAAAAGGCAAGTTAATAGAACAGCAATCGAGAATACGATTTCTGAATGGAGGATCTATGGTAATGGACCGGATACCGGCAATGAAGGAACGCTGGGACGCTTAGCCTTTTACTGCACCGGCTAGCATGCCGCGCACAAAGTATCGCTGTAATGCAAAGAACACAATCATCGGCAGGAGCATCGAGAGGAATGCCGCGGCGGTCAGCACCTGCCACCCCGACCCGAGCGAGGTGACCATGTTACTGATCTGGTACGTCATGACCGGTGTGGTACCGCCCAGGAACACCAGTGCCACAAGCAGGTCATTCCAGACCCACAGGAACTGGAAGATGCCGAGAGAAGCGATCGCCGGCATGGCGAGAGGGATGACCAGTTGTCGAAATGCCGTCCAATGCGAAGCACCATCCAGATAGGCGGACTCGAACAAGTCCTTCGGCAGAGTTCCGAGGAAGTTGCGCATCAGATAAATGGCATAGGGCATGCCGAACCCGGTATGGAACAGCCATACGCCGAGGAAGGTGCCATTCAACCCGACCTGGGCGTAGAATCGCGAGATCGGGACAAGAGTCATTTGTAAGGGAACCACCTGCAAACCGCCCAGTAACGCGAAGAGCAGGAAGCGTCCTTTGAAGTCCAGCCAGGCGAAGGCATACCCGGCAAAGGCTGCGAATAGGATCGGCAGGATGGTAGCGGGAATGGTGACAAACAGACTGTTGATGAAC
>JAICQC010000515.1 GCA_025938055.1 Anaerolineales bacterium
TCTTGTCGCGATGGAAGAGGTCAAGCCCAGGGTGCCGATGGTCATTCGCCTGGTTGGCACAAATGCAGAGGAGGGACGCAAACTCCTGGAGAACGCAAATATGATTACTGCCGAAACACTGGCAGATGCCGCCAAGAAGGCAGTGGCTGCGGCAAAGGGAAACTAACCGATGAGCATCTTGATCAACAAGAACACACGGCTTCTGGTGCAGGGTATTACCGGCAACGAAGGGCTTTTTCATACCACACAGATGTTCGCGTACGGAACGAACGTCGTCGCCGGCGTAACGCCCGGCAAAGGCGGCGAATGGGTATTGGATGGGAAGGTCCCCGTTTTCGACTCTGTCAAGCTCGCAGTGGAAGCCACCGGCGCCAACTGTACTTGCATCTTCGTCCCCGCGCGCTTCGCCCCCGACGCCATGTTCGAAGCCGCGGATGCTGGCATCCCTCTCATTGTGTGCATTACGGAAGGCATCCCTGTCCAGGATATGATGCGCGTCCGCAGTTATCTCGATCACAAAAAAGTCCGTCTAATCGGACCTAACTGCCCGGGTATGTTAACCCCGGAGGAGTCGAAGGTTGGCATTATCCCCGGCGACATTGCGCTGCCCGGCAACGTGGGCGTCGTATCGCGCTCCGGCACGTTGACGTATGAAGTTCTCTACGCTTTGAAACTTGTGGGCATGGGCGCCTCTACCTGCGTAGGCATCGGCGGCGACCCGGTCAATGGCACGAACTTCATCGATGTGCTCGAAATGTTCGAACATGATCCGCAAACAGAAAAGGTCGTTCTGATCGGCGAGATCGGTGGTACCGACGAAGACAAAGCCGCGGAATATATTGCTGCCAGGATGACAAAGCCGGTCGTCTCATTTATCGCTGGTCAGACCGCTCCTCCCGGCAAGCGCATGGGGCACGCCGGAGCGATCATCGAGGGCGGCGCGGGAACTGCCGCGGACAAGATTCGCGCCCTCGAAGCCGCGGGTGTGAAAGTCGCCAAACATCCGGAAGAGATCCCGTCACTATTGCAGTAGAGTCATGTCATTGCGAGGGCAGTGTCGTCGCTGCGCTCCTCGCAATGACGAAATACAGTTAAACACGTAGAGCCGTCCTGATGGACGGCTCTACGGTTATAATCGTTATAACCCTTTCGGGCAAAAATGACTACTTATGAGAGTCAATATAAGTAACGGCGTCGCCCACAGTAGTGATCTTCTGGGCATCTTCATCGGAAATCTCAGCGCCAAACTTGTCTTCAAACGCCATGATCAGTTCAACCAGATCGAGCGAATCCGCTTCAAGCTCCTCGCGGAAGCGGGCTTCTGGCGTGATCTTGGCTTCATCGGCGCCAAGCAGGTCTTTGATGATCGCCTTTACTTCGGTATATGTGTCAGACATGACAACCTCCTTCAAAATTTGACGTGGCAATTGTACTCGGTCTAACAACCGTGTCAAGCCAGGTATACATTCACAGGAACACTGCCTTATGACAAAAGTTGCGCCTGATTTCGATACGAGCGAGCCCCGCTCTACGCAATCCAAGATTGACCAGCGAAAGGCTGATCACATCAAGATCAACCTGGAAAAGGATGTCCGCTCCGCGCTGACGACCGGTCTTGAGAAGTACCGTTTTATCCACGAGGCGCTCCCTGAATTGGACCTGGAACGGGTCGATACAAGCCTGAGCCTCTTCGGTAAAGGATTGGCGGCGCCCATCCTGATCAGCTCTATGACCGGCGGAACAGCCGACGCCGAGACGATCAACCTGCGCCTCGCCGAAGCCGCACAGGAGATGAAGGTCGCGATGGGCGTGGGCAGTCAGCGCGCTGCCATCGAACACCCCGAACAAGCAAGAACGTTTCAAGTCCGCCGCGTCGCCCCGGATATTCTGCTGTTTGCCAATCTCGGCGCTGTGCAGCTCAACTACGGATATGGCATCGACCAGTGCCGCCAGGCGGTGGAGATGATAGAAGCCGACGCGCTAATCTTTCATTTTAACCCACTCCAGGAGGCAGTACAGGATGCAGGCGATACGAACTTTGCCGGGCTGGCAAAGAAGATCGAAGAGGTCTGCAAGAAGCTGGAGGTGCCTGTGATCGCCAAGGAAGTCGGCTGGGGCATGTCGGAACGATCCGCGAAGATCCTGGTAGATTGCGGCGTACAAGCCATTGACGTGGCAGGCGCGGGCGGCACGAGCTGGTCCCAGGTGGAGATGCACCGCGCGCCAGATGAGTTTACGCGTGAGCTCGCCGCGACCTTTGTCGGCTGGGGAATCCCAACCGCAGAGTCTATTCTGAATGTCAAAAAAGCCTCGCCTGAAATGCCTATCTTCGCCAGCGGCGGCATCAAAGACGGACTCGATATCGCCAAGTGCATCGCTCTCGGTGCAACGCTCGGCGGCATGGCAGGTCAATTCCTCAAAGCCGCAGCAGTTTCGACCACGAAAGCGGTTGAAGTGATGAAACTGACAAAGAGACAGATTGAGGTAACAATGTTCTCAGCAGGAACGGGAACATTGGAAGGCTTAAATGCTGGGAAGTTGATTGAATTACAATCCACATCGGAGCTCTCATGATTCATCTGCTCAAAGAAAAAGCTATTTCTACACAAATCCATGACATGCTTCAGGAATACGAGAACATGATTAAGATCGTCGTAGATATTCGACGCCGCGTTTTATCGGGTGGCGGAGAAATGCGTGCCGATTGCGAATCGGTTTTGCTCGAAGATGGCAGTGAGCAAGATGATCTTTGGGGCGCAAACTGGTATCTGGACGAATAACGTATTGAGTTTGAATCGTTGATTAATATCCGCCCGCGACTAGGAAATCGAAACATCTTGATTCAAGATGAGGATCTCCGTAAGCAAGTCGAATCTATAACAAGAGAATTGCTGGGAGGCGTTCAATGAAAAACAAAGAAAAAGTTCGCGAATGCTTTTTGCGCCCCCCTCTTCCCCGTCGGTTGGGCGGGCTTGCTGCCACCCTGGGGCGAATATCCTCCTCTGCCAGAAAATCTACCCATCCAAACACA
>JAICQC010000096.1 GCA_025938055.1 Anaerolineales bacterium
AGTCAGGTTTTTCGCCACGACGCGATAGTCGTTGATCCAGCGGTTCGGGATTGCGCCGTTCGTGGCATAGATCACGCCGAGGCCTCCTCTGGGAAACCCGAACACCGTAACGCTGACATCCTCCACGGTGTAATCCTCCACCTCCTGATGGAACAAATTTTCCTGGCGCGAATAAACAGTGACGGCATCTCCCATCAGGAAGCGCATCAGGTCCACCATGTGGATCACCTGCTCTATCAACTGTCCGCCGGAGAGATCACGCCTGCGCCACCAGGGTGCGTGCAGTGCATTACAGAAATAACGCGCAGACATAAGCCCTATCGTTCCCGTCTTACCCGAATCGATCATCCCCTTGAGGTGTTCGATGGCGGCTCCGAACCGGAACATAAAGCCCACCTGCGTGATGATCCCTGCCTTTTCGGAGGTCTCCACCATTTGCCAACCTTGCTCTGAAGTCAGCGCGATCGGCTTTTCGATGAACACATGTGTTCCCAGATTTGCCGCGATCTCCACTTCGTCAGAATGAGCATAGGGAGGCAGGCAGATCACAACGACGTCCAGCGGAATCTGCTCGAACATCTGGTGATGGTCCGAGAACACAGGCGCCTGCCCGTTTGTATATTGCTGCGAGAATGCAGCCGCTTTTTCAATGGTGCGATTACAGAAGGCAACCATTTCGAAGTCATTTGACAGGATTTCCAATGTTTTTGCATGCCGGTGGGCAAAGCCACCACAACCTAAAATAGCCGTTCGTAATCGTCCAGTCATCTGTGAAAATCCTTTACATTTTGGTGCAATCCAAAACAACCTGCAATGCGTTTTCCGGTTCCTGGTCCAGAATGCGGAACGCCTCGCCAGCCTCGTCAAACGGAACTACATGTGAGATGATGGGTTTAAGATTTACCATTCCCTCCGCTTGCAAGTGCATAAAGGTCTGCACCAGCCGCAGCCTGTTCCAGCGATAGGTCAATTCGGGATCCGTGCCAAAGATCTGCGAGCCCACGATATTGATACGGTTATGATGAAATTCCTCTCCAAGGAATAATCCCGCAGCCTCTCCCTGAAAGAACCCCAAAGCGACGACTTTGGCTGAATAAGCCACAGACCTGACCGCCTGGTTGAGTGCAGCCGTCGAACCGGTCACTTCGATGGCAACATCTGCGCCGCGGTGATTGGTCAGAGTCCGTATGCGTTCGGCGATATCGCCATGGGTTGCATTAAGTGCTATATCCAGCGCGCCGGTCTGGGAAGCAACCTCCAGCCGCTTTTCAATCCGGTCCACCCCAATCACCCGTGCGCCGGATTTCCTGGCAAGCTGGCCCACGATCTGCCCGAGTGTACCCATGCCAAAGACCACGACCGTCTCGCCGATTCGGATCCGCGCATCGTGTACGCCGTTCATAGCAATGGACCCGATCTGAGAGAATATGCCAAAGATAGCATCCAGCGATTTTGCCTGAACGCGATCCCGGGCATATTCCTCAGAGACGATGTGATGCGTACGATGTCCCCAGGTCCCAAAGATGACATCACCCACGGATACTCCCTGGACCTCGCTGCCCAATTCGATTACTTCGCCGACTTCTTCGTATCCCCATCCGCTGATTGGATATTCGAGGCTGGGCTGCTCAGCAGGAATAAAGAGTTTGCGAGATGGATCCCACTGCTTGTGCAAGTATGGATTGCTGCCACGATAGGCAGTCAGTTCCGTCCCAGCGCTGATGCCCGAGTAGAGGGTGCGCAGACGCACTTCATGCGGCTGGAGAGGCAGATCATCGTATGACTCGAATCCAATAGCTCCTGGCTGGGTGAACAGGATGACTTTGCCCATGAAAGTTCTCTCCTTAACTTGCGGTGGTCCCACAATTTTAATTTCCGGTCCGCCTGAATCGGAATGAAAATGCATTATACGGTGAGTCATCCTTGTGGAATGATCTCAATTCATGAAGCCGATAAATTGACGCGGTTTTTATTTGTCGCTATAATGAAATCGTGGTATGGGGGATGATCTTGGTCCTGCAAGGCATAGCAATGATGCATCAGTAACAACGACCTGACAATTCACGGATGTGGCTCTTTAGCAACCTGGCGATGATCCCCAAAATGCCCGATGAGTTTGATCCATTCACCATTGAGCAGAAGGAGGTGCACGCAAATCATAATTCTTTTCTGGCTTTGAATGTAGCCAACCAACCGATGAACCAACTGAGGAAAGAAGGAGAAGAATGAGATGAAGAGACCCCGTATCTTTTTCACCACGCTTATCATTGCAGCTTTTATTCTGGTAGCTTGTGGACCGCAGGAGACTCAAGCCCCTGCAACCGAAGTACCCACAGAGGCACCTGCAACTGAGATGCCTGCTACAGAAATGCCCGCTACCGAGATGCCGGCTACCGAGGCCCCAACTGAACCGGCCGCAACAGCCGAAGCGACAATTGCACCCACGCTGGGACCCCCAGCCGGTGACGTAAGCTTTTTCTCCACCCAGTTCAATATCGTGGAGGAAGGCGAAAAATTCCGTGCCATCCTGGCAGAGGGCGGTAATTACGATTTCACCGGTTCCGAGGAAGGCCCCCTGATCGATCTCGTTTTGGCAGGAGCGCAAGCTGGTCAGGGTCAAGTGGACCTGGTCGGCGCGCTGCATGGAACGTATCCGTCGCTCACCGATGCTATGATGAATATGACAGATGTGGTTGACGATCTCTCTGCAGACCGCGAGTTCAATCAAGCCTACCTGGAAACGGGTTTGCTGGGAACTGAAGATTACCTCTATTATGTCCCTTGGATGCAAGCGACCTATATCATGGCAGCCCATAATGACGCCTTGGAATACCTCCCCGACGGTGCTGATGTTAACACTCTAACGTGGGAACAGTTTGCCGAGTGGTGTCAGACCCTAATGGATGAAACCGGTGGACCGAAATGCGGCATGCCGCATGCCGGGCTCTTCCATCGCTTCCTCGAAGGCTTCCTCTGGCCCTCCTATACAGGCGGCATGGTCAGCCAGTTCAAGAGCCCGGAGGCGGTAGCTATGCTGGAGTGGGCGCGCGATAGTCTGTGGCCCACTCTCCACCCTCAGTCCATCAGTTACGAGTTTATGCAAGAGCCGCTGCAGTCGGGTGAGGTTTGGGTGGCTTTCGACCATGTTGCGCGGTTGATCGAAGCCCTTAACGCAGATCCTGAGAATTTTGTAGCCTTCCCGGCGCCTGCCGGACCTGTCGGTCGCGGTTTTATGCCTGTCGTGGTTGGACTGGGTATCCCGAATGATGCTCCCAACCCTGAGGCAGCCATGGCTCTGATCGATTACCTGACCCAGCCTGAAACGCAAAAGCAGATCCTGAGCGAGCTGGCATTCTTCCCGGTGGTCAGCGGTGTGGATACTTCTGATTTGCCCGCCGGTGTGGCGCTCGAGGCCGCTGCTGTGGACGCTACGGTGAATGCCCCGGACGCGATCCCCGCGCTGATTCCTGTCGGCGTGGGTGCACGCGGCGGTGACATCAACAACATCTTCCGCGCCGCGTTCGATCGTGTTGTGATCGACGGTGAAGATCCAGCGACGGTGCTGGAGGAAGAAGGCGCCAACTTACAGGCAGTTCTGGACGATACCGGAGCGCCCTGCTGGGCACCGGATCCCGTCAGCGAAGGACCCTGCCAGGTTGAATAACTAAATCTGTTTGTTCTTGCGCCTGGGGCTTGCTAGCAGCAAGCCCCAGGCGCAACCCTTCCAGAACACTGTGAGGTGTTTCCATGACAACAACTACCAAGCCGAAGGGTCGAAAAAATATTAATTGGGCGCCCTATATATTGATCTTGCCCTCGTTTGTCTACCTGGTTCTGTTCTTTGCCTGGCCCATGGTGCAGGGACTGATCCTGGCAGTCCGGGAAGAAGGAGCTTTGTTAACCTTGCGGGCAGACGCCGAACGCACCAGCACACTCTCAGGCCAATTGCCCCGCGGAACACAGGTTGACATTCTGAGCCAGCAGGGAAACCAAATTCCAGCAGGAGAAGCGGTCCAGGGCGATCAGCTCACGGAAGTCTGGTTCCAGGTGAGGGGCGAGTCCACCGACGGACAGTTGATCGAAGGCTGGACGCCGGAACGGCGCATCCGGGTACGTGAATCAGATGCGAATGATGTGCCAGTGGCGGGAACGGTTCGATCGATCTTATCGAGTAGCGCCGATCCGCTGACCAGCATTTACGCGGAAGCGGACGAGGGTAGCGAAGTCGTGGGGAAAATGGAAGCACGAGCGGCTGTCGAAATTCTCGGTCAGGCAACCCTGGAGGTCTGGTATCAAGTCAGTGGGCAAGATGGCAACCAAACCGTCGAAGGCTGGGTTCCGGCCCGCTATCTCAATGTTTTGAGTGATGGCACAAGGGGTCGTATTGAAGCGGGCGACACAAGTCAGTTCACGACAAAATTCATTCAAAACATGGTCAATGATCGCTTTTTCTGGCCGGCGCTGCGCACCACATTACTGCTGATTGTGCTCATCATTCCGGCGCAGTTCGTGCTGGCGATCATCATGGCACTCGTGATCCAGGCGGACCTGAAAGGGAGTGGATTCTTTTTGTATGTTTTTGCGATTGCCCTGGGTGTGTCAGATCTAGCGGTTGGCATCCTCTGGTATTCGATTTTTACACAATCCGGGTATCTGAACTCGATCCTGCAGGGACTGGGGTTAATCGATGCACCCATTATTTATCTCTCTGCCAACACACGTTACTGGATTCTCATTGCCATATGGCTGGCGGAAATGTGGCGCGCGACGGCAATTGTGATGGTGATCGTGGTGGCGGGCATGCAGGCGATCTCGCGCGAAGTGCTGGAGGCGGCGGAGGTGTTTGGCGCCACGCTCTGGCAGCGCATTCGTTATGTGATCCTGCCCTTGCTACGGCCAAGCTTGCAGGTCGCGCTGATTCTACGCACGATCCTGGCGTTCCAGGTCTTCGCGGTGGTCATCGTCATGAGCGGAGGGGATATCATCACCGTGCTGGCAAATGAAACCTATCGCCAGTATTACGAGCTTCGCAACTTCAACGTCGCTGCAGCCTATGCCAGCTTTATCCTGCTTTTATCGATGATCACATCGCTCTTTTACCTGCGGGCTGTGCGCACGCAAGAGGAGGTGGCCGGATGACGAGTGTAGCGGAAACTCAAAAGACGCCCGCCCAGGTTTCTCCGGAAGTCAAGGCCATCCATCGGCGGATGTTGCGGCGGCACCGCCTGACACGTGCCTTGACCTATCTGGTGGGCATCCTGATCTCGCTCTGGGTACTGATCCCCATCCTGTTCATTACCTCGATGGCGCTCACCACACCGGCAGAAGTACGAGCCTACCCAAAGGGTATTCTGCCTTTTATTCCGCTGTCCATGGAGACGATGCAGTTCTTTCTGAGTTCACGAGGGATTATTCCCGGTTTGCGCAACAGCATCATCGTTGCGGTGATCACACTGCTTTTGTCCACGCTGATCGCTGCGCCGGCGGGGTACGCCCTCTCGCGTTTTATTTTTCGCGGCAAGGATGTCTTTCGTCTCTCCATCCTGGCGGTGCGGGCTTTTCCGATTGTCATTTTATCCATTCCGCTGGCAGTGGTGTTCCTGCGAACAGGAATTTATGATAGTGTATATAGCCTCGCATTAATGCATACAGCTCTGGCACTGCCCACTACGATTCTGGTTTTGAGCAGTGTCTTCTCCAGCATTCCTTATGAACTGGAAGAGGCCGCCCAGGTCTTTGGCTGCTCGCCTGTGCAAGCTTTCCGGTATGTGGTGTTGCCACTGGTGATGCCGGGCATCGCTGCCTCGGCAATTTTTACATTTGTTCTCTCGTGGAATGAAGTCTTCGCAGCCACGATTCTTACGATTCAAAATCGGACGCTGCCCGCGCAAGTGCTTGTCACCCTCAACCAATCCTCCGAACCCTATCAGTTTGCTGGTGGTTTCTTCATGATGATCCCAGCCTTGATCTTTATCTTCTATATCCGGCGTTACTTGTTCAATATGTGGGGCCAGATTTCAAAATAAGAGGTACACATGGCAGACATTCGAATCGAAAACATTACGAAGCGCTTTGACAATTTTCTGGCAGTGGACAACGTGAGCCTGACCATAGCAGATCAGGAATTTGTGGTGTTGTTAGGACCGAGCGGTTGTGGCAAGACCACACTCCTGCGCGCGATCGCAGGGCTGGGAATGGCGGACGAAGGGCGCATCAGCATCGGGAGTCGGGATGTCACCTACCTGCCGCCCCGCGAGCGCAAGATCTCCATGGTGTTCCAGAGCTATGCCATCTTTCCGCACATGACGGTGTATGACAATGTAGCGTTTGGACTTAAGATGAATAAGTTCGATAAAGTTGATATTGACAGAAGGGTGCGTGACGCTTCGGCCTTGCTTCATATTGAGAATATGTTGGATCGCTATCCCAGCAAGATGAGCGGCGGTCAACGCCAGCGCGTGGCGGTTGCGCGGGCCATTGCCATGCAATCGGAGGTCCTTCTGATGGATGAGCCGCTGAGCAACCTGGATGCCCTGCTGCGCCTGGAAATGCGCGCTGAGCTCAAGCGGCTGTTGCAGGAGCTCAAAGCCACAACGATCTATGTTACCCACGACCAGATCGAAGCACTCAGTATGGGAGACCGCATCGCGGTGATGAAGGATGGGCAGATCCTGCAGTGTGACAAACCAGGGATCGTGTATGACCTGCCCACCAGTCGTTTTGTGGGCGGCTTTATTGGCACCCCGCCCATGAACTTCATGCAGGGACAGGTCCAGCGCGAGAACGGACATGTGAAAGTGCGGGTGGGTGACTTCGATCTACGTCCGGCCGAGACGATGCAGTCTTTGCTTCGATCCTACGACGGTTCTCCCATCCTGATGGGCATCCGCGCCGAGAACATGGAAACGCTTGTCAAGCCAGCTGAGGATGCTCTGCAGGTGAAGGTGCTGGTGGTCGAGCCGCTTGGGTCCCAGAATCTGCTCACCGTCCAAATCGGTGATGATCTGGTCAAGGTCGCCACCCATCCTGCGTTCCAGGTGTCGCCTGGCACGGACGTCTGGCTGCGCTTCCCGGCGGACAAGATTCGCTGGGTGGACCGTGAGAACGGCAACGTGTTATACCCCGCGTAGGTAATCGCGCTGAGCGGAGCGACGAGTGTTTTTTGAGGAGTGTAGTCGAAGCACGGAAATGGGATTACCATGCTATCGTGATGCGCTTCGACCACGCCTACGGCTCCGCTCAGCGCGAGAAACGATGTATAGTGTTCAAAACATTCCCATGAAGGGCAAATTGTCATACTATGTTAACAACATGACCAAAGCCTCCCTCCTCGACCGCGCCATTGTCGTTCTGCGCCTTAACGATACAGGAGTCTTCACCAAGCCGGGTCCACATCAATATCCTCACCAGTGGAACTGGGACGCGGCGCTGATCGCTCTCGGTCTTTCCCACTTTGACCTGCCGCGTGCACAACTAGAGATTCGCGCCCTCCTGAGCGGGCAATGGAAGGATGGCATGCTGCCGCATGTCGTCTACCATGATGTTCCCTCGGACTATTTTCCCTATGCAGCATTCTGGCAGATCGAGAACAGCCCCCACGCACCAGCAGTTCCCACCTCGGGGATCACACAGCCGCCACTCCTGGCGACTGTGATTCGACGCATGCACACCCGCAATCCCATGCCGGAGTTTGTCGGCGAAGTCTACCCGACGTTGCTGGGCTGGCATCGCTGGCTGCACACCGCCCGGGACGCGGATGGAAGTGGACTCGCCTGCATTATCCATCCCTGGGAATCTGGCACGGATGATTCACCGCGCTGGCTGCGTCTCTTCGAGTCCATCCAGCCGGAGGCGCTTCCCGAGTTTCAGCGCGGCGATACGCGCTACGTCCCGGCGATCGAGCGCCCGCATCCAGCGGAGTACGAACGGTTCATTTATCTGATCGATGTCTTCCGCAAACTCCGTTATGAGCCGGGTGAACTGCTGGCTCATGCACCGTTCCTTGTTCAGGATATTTTGTTCAATGCCATCCTCTACCGCGCCGATGAAGACCTGCGTGTGTTGGCTCTGGAACTCCGCCAGCCAACCGCGGAGATAGATGGCTGGCTGCATCGTATGCAGTTAAGTTTTAATACTCGGTTCTGGAATGAGAAGGCGGGACTCTATTATGATTACGATCTCCGCTCCGGGAGCCTGGTTCCTGTAAATACTGCATCCACATTCATGCCAATGTTCGCCGGGCTGGCATCTGTGAAGCAGACTCACCGGCTGGTTGAGCAGCAGCTGCTTAATCCCGCGAAATATGCAAGCAGCGCTGACGTCGGTCACTGGGTCACGACTACCGCCAGGGATGAGCCCGCCTGGGAGCCGCGCCGCTACTGGCGCGGACCGGTCTGGATCATCATGAACTGGTTCATTATGGAAGGTCTGCGGCGCTATGGCTATGAAGAATTGGCAGAAACGATTCGGAGGGATACTCTGAGTCTGATCGAAGCTGGCGGCTTCCGCGAATACTATGACCCGCGCGATGGCTCCGGTTGTGGATCGACCGACTTCTCCTGGTCTGCAGCGCTGGCGCTCGAACTCTTACAATCTGCCACCTAGAAGGAAAAAACTTTTTTCAGGCTGAGATGGGGAATAATGATCCTTTGACTCCAACCCGTGGTTGTTGTACACTTTTTCATCAACCGTATCGGTGCCGAACAAGGAGAGTCTCACGGAACAATCTGATTCTCAGTATGCGCAGGCGAAAGTGGCACAGATCAAGTCGGAATATCAGGTTGATGTTGTCGCTGATTGGGGCGGTGATGACAAATGGAAATCCGGCAATTGGTCTAAAGCTGAATTGGACAGATTACAAAACGCCATTGCGCTGATGGCAAACGTAATGGGCGGAAATCACGCCTTTGTTCAGAACCTGGGTGGCGTGACCGTGAAGAAAGCGGACATTGGCTCGCACGGCGGAGAGGCGCTTGCCCACCGGGTCACTTTTTCCAGTAAAGGTTCATTTTCTTCGTGGACGGCTGTCCATGAGTTTGCACATGCCTGGGATGCAAACCATGGATGGACGCTCTCGCGTCTGCTGGAGAAATACACAGGTGGTTTCACCAGCCCATTCCTATCCAGGCTCCTGCAACTGGCGGGGCTTTCAGACTCGAATCACTTTCGCCCAGAACACAAGCCCGGGCGTTATGGGCGAAGGCCAGGCTGCAACCGGGCGGGTTACTTTTACGGAGATAGACCCAGCGGCTCGAACTGGAGCTTCAACCGCCTGGAGGACTTCGCCGAATCAGTGGCAATGTATATCGGCTGGGAGCGCGGCAACGACCTTTCACAACACGCCCGCAACCGGATTGTCCGTTATCAGTTGAAGAACGGCGATAAGGACCCGTTCAATATCATCGATAACTGGATGGAGTACGCCAAACGGTTTTATCCTGACAATGGTGATTACACCAAAACAAAACGCTGGCAATTCGTGGATGATCTTGTCCACGGCAGGATTGTTGTTCGCTGAAAGCCCGTCGAAACAGCGTGTATAATTGCTCCTCGGAGGCTACATCTTTATGGAAATTACCTGGTACGGACATTCCTGTTTTCGTCTCACCGAGCGCAATTACGCGACGGTGGTGACGGACCCATTTGACAACAAATCCATTGGTTACGACTCGTTGAAACTTCGCTCAGATATTGTTACGGTCAGCCATGATGCGCCCGGGCATAACAATACCAATGCAGTAAAAGGTACATCGCATGTGATCGATGGCGCAGGCGAATTCGAGATCGGCGGCGTATTCATCACCGGCGTCCAGACGGATAGCAGCGGGTCGGGTAAGAAAAAGTCAAAGTCGAAGGAAAGTGAATCAACCTCACGGAATACGATCTACGTGTTCGATTATGATGGCATTACGGTTGCGCATCTGGGCGATCTCAAAGATGTCCCCACCCAGTCGGAGATCGAATTACTGGGGACGATCAACGTCGCGCTGGTCCCGGTCGGCGGCGGGGGAGGTCTGAATGCCGCCAAAGCGGCAGAGATTATCAGCCTGGTCGAACCAAATCTTGTCATCCCCATGCATTATTCCACACCGGCTGCAAAGATCTCACTCGACTCGTTGAACAAGTTCATTAAGGAGATGGGGCTTTCGAAGGCTGATACCCAGCCTTCCATCAAGGTAACGCGCAGCGGCCTTCCCAGCGAAACCCGCGTGGTGGTGTTGGATTATCAGAAAAGTTGAACTCTGAGACGTTTTATTGATAAGGATAAAATGGCTGTTAAAGTATTGATGACATGGGATATTGCCGGTGAACGCGATCAGGAATATTTCGAGTTTATCATCGGTGAATTTATCCCCGGTGTGCAGCGGCTCGGCTTGCAGCCCGCGGAAGCCTGGGCAACGATCTATGGATCGTACCCGCAGATCCAGGTCGGGTTAATCGCCAACGATGTTGCGCAGGCACGCAGCGTCCTGGAATCCAGCGATTGGACCCTGTTGCAGGACAAGCTGTTTGATTACGTCAAGAATTTTTCGTATAAGGTAGTACCTTCACGCGGCGGTTTTCAATTCTAGGAGGCTCCCCGGCAAGCCCGGACTTCAGACTCCATCCGACCCGCATTACATAAATGCCGATACATCAATCGTGGTTTTTCTACCTGTGTGCTCTGGAAGGCGCGGCTGCAATAGCCGCGCTTTTCTTGATTCCATCGGAGGGCGGCAGCCTTTCGCTTGCGCGCCTGGCTCTCATCGGTTTCATCCTCATTATCTGTATGACGTGCCTCGTTGTGGGATTTCGCCGACCGCGCTTATTAGACAGGTTTGCCCGACCGACTTTTATTCTTCTCTCTGCGTTGCTTTCATTCCTCTTTGGCGCGTTCCTCTTTCTGTTGCGTTATCTCAATCCCGAGACTTCCCTCTCCACCTATCAGCGCCTCAGCCCGTTGCTGTGGTATTTGTTTGCTCTCTCCGTTCAATTCACCTTCTTCCTCCTTTTTTCTTATCGAGGTTTTCATGCTGCGAATCTTGCCTCACGCAGATCCGTGTACATCCCTGCGCTCGCTGCCTCTGGGATCCTGCTGCTGCTGTTTCTCTTCATCTCCCTGACGCGCCTCGGTCTGACTCCCGATCCCGCCTACTGGGGTGAGCCCGGCGTTCCGATGCTTGGCTGGCAGTTTGCGCTTGCATTGATCGGGGGTATTTGTGTTTTCGTTCTCACCTTTTCTGCGCCGGAACGCGCGATGAACCTCTTCCTGGCAGCCGGTCTGTATCTTCTTGCCGTTGCGCTCTGGTTGAGCATCCCGGCGGAGGTGCTGGCAAACAGCTTCTATATGCCGATGAACCCGCCTTCTTTCCAGCCGTTTCCCTACTCGGATGCGGGCTATTACGACCAGATGGCACACAGCCTGTTGATCGGTCATCCCTATCAGGGACAGATCCCAACACGCCCTCTTTACATTTTTCTGCTGACGGTCCTGCACATGCTGTTCGGAGAGAACTATCGAAATATCATCATCGGGCAGACGTTTGTGCTGGCACTTATCCCGGTGGTTTTCTATTTCCTCGGGAAAAAGCTCCACAGCCGCCTTGCGGGTGTAGTGATCGCTCTGTTCTTTATCTTCCGCGAATTGACAACCGTGATGGTCTCCTCGAATACCCGCGTTTCCAACACAAAGACTCTAATGGTGGACCTGCCCACGCTCCTGCTCCTGATCCTTGCCTGTTTTTTTTCGATCCGTTGGCTGGAACAAAAGAATGAGAAGAGCGCGCTGCTTGCGGGTGGGACGTTTGGTCTGCTCCTGCTCTTGCGAACACAATCCATGCTGGTGTTACCATTGATCCTGCTTGCTGCTTTGTTTGTATTGGGCTGGAGAAAGAAACCATTCTATCTTCTATCCTCTTTCTTCTTTCTTGGTCTGTTCATTACTATCCTCCCATGGCTGACGCACAACTATCTTCAGACTGGTCAGTTTGCCTTCGACGCGCCTTTCCAGTACAAAGTGATCGCCAGCCAGTACGCGTATTCGGGCAATCTGGATATCGACAATTACGATTTCGAAGGCAAGGGA
>JAICQC010000060.1 GCA_025938055.1 Anaerolineales bacterium
TAATCCTGGCGTAAGAGCTATGCACAGCGCTATGGAATCGGTTTGGGGTTCGCGTCCGTTCTACCGCCGCGAAGGCGGATCCATAGGCGCGGTGGCGATGCTCCAGCAGATCTGCGGCGTGGAGTCGGTACTGGGAGGTATGGGATTGCCCAGTGACAACGACCATTCACCGAACGAACACATGCACCAGCCCACCTGGGACAAGGGCAGCGACGCGTTCATCCAATTCTTTTATAACCTGGGATAATCTAGAAGAACCTTGCGAAGGTTTGCCGTAAAAAAAACAACCTTCGCAAGGTGTAGAATTGTTAAGTCGTCCCGCAAAGGCGGGACGGTTTTATAAGGTGCAATCATTTATGGAAGACAAGCGAGGCAGTCCTGTGGATAAAATCATTTCGTATGGCGGACAGGCAGTGATCGAAGGGGTGATGATGCGCGGGCAAAAAGCCTTTGCAATTGCAATGCGCGCACCTGATGGAAATATCGTGGTCCACAAGGAGAACCTTGCCTCGGTCTATCGATCGAAGATCACGAAGATTCCCTTTCTACGCGGGATCATTTTGCTCTGGGATGCGCTCGGACTCGGTATACGTGCCCTCACGCTTTCTGCCAATACCCAGACGGGCGAAGATGAAAAACTCGAGGGTCCGGCGCTTTATCTTACGCTGGGCATTTCTCTCTCGGTTGGCATCGGGCTGTTCTTCCTGCTGCCGGCCGGGCTTGGCGGACTCGCGGAAAGCAACCTGGGCTGGAACCCCTGGCTGGCGAACCTGCTGGAAGGTATTATCCGTTTGGTTCTTCTGGTCGCGTATATCTGGGCGATCGGCTTTATGCCCGATATCCGGCGTCTCTTCGGCTACCACGGCGCAGAGCACAAGACCATCAATGCTTATGAAGCAGGCGCGGAGCTGACTCCTGAATCTGTGGCAAAGTTTTCGCTGGAGCATCCGCGCTGCGGTACAGCCTTCATGCTCACTTTGGTACTGATCTCGAT
Source organism: Anaerolineales bacterium (assembly GCA_025938055.1). The sequence continues at coordinate 995 of JAICQC010000060.1, forward strand.
TGTTGTTTTCACCGCCTTGGGACCACTCTCCATGTTCTGGAGGCTTGCCAGCCGCGTGCTGCTGATCCCCATCCTCGCGGGCATTTCGGTGGAATACATCCGCTGGACAGCAAACCATCTGGATTCGCCTCTGGTGCGGTTCCTTATCAAGCCAAATCTGGCATTGCAAGCGCTGACCACCCGCGAACCCGACGCGTCGATGTTGGAGGTCGCGATTGAATCCTTCAAGACAATGAGGAAAGCGGAACAGGAATTGGTCGTGTAGGTCATGTTTTCAACGTGACATGCTTGCTGCCAGGACAGGCTGCATTTTCGTGCAGGTCTGTCCTTATTTTTTATTAATTTCCGGGTTATAGAATTCCTGTATGCGAAATCGAAAGTTGACGAGAATCAGCGCCGCTATCCTTATACTGATGGGACTATGCGCGGGCGGCTACCTACTCTATGACCGCGGGCGTCCCGCGCCGGTCCCGATGAAACAGGAGTTGTATGAGGGTGTGACCTATCGACGCATTGTGTGGTTGCTCCCACGGCCGATGATCGCTCACGTATTGGCGATCGATACAAAAACAAACGGGATAGAATTCCTAGTCACGCCGCCTGACTCGGAAGGTGAGACGCCATTGAACGCGCGTACCACTTCCCAATTCCTCGAAGAATTCGATGTACAGATTGCGATCAATGGCGGGGGCTTCTCTCCCTGGTGGTCTCACGGTCCTGCGGATTATTATCCGCATGTGGGTGACCCGGTGGCTCCTTCCGGACTCACAGCATCGAATGGCGAGGTCTACTGGACCGAAAGTGATACTGAGGGCGTCCCGCCCGTCCTGTATATCAGTCGCAGAAATGCCCTGTCATTCAATCATCAGCCGAACAGAGTGCACACCGCCATCTCCGGCGATCGTATGCTCCTCCTCAAAGGAGAGATCGTCCCTGACCTGGATGACAGTGAATTGGAACCGCGCACCGCGATAGGGATCAACCGCAACGGGCGCTATCTTTATCTCGTGGTCGTGGATGGCCGCCAGCCATTTTACAGTGATGGAGTAACCTTTGCCGACCTGGCAAACCTGTTGCTCGAACAGGGAGCTTTCCAGGCGATGAGCCTGGACGGCGGTGGCTCCTCTACGATGGTTATCGAAGATCAGGATGGTACACCAAGAATCTTGAATTCGCCCATTGATCACTACATCCCCGGCACCGAAAGACCGGTTGGGAACCATTTCGGGATTTATGTACGGTAACTGCCTGAGGAAGTCTACTTGCGATGATTGGGCGAAAAGATCTCTTCGATCCGTAGTTCGAACAGTTCAGCGATCTTGAATGCCAGCGGAAGGCTGGGGTCATATTTTTCCGTCTCGATGGCATTGACCGTCTGGCGTGACACGTCCAGCTTCTCCGCCAAGTCCGCCTGAGACCAGCCTCGTTCCGCCCGCAGGTCACGCAAACGGTTCTTCATTGGTAGCGTCTCGAGGCAATAGCCACCCCGAGGAAGTACAAAAGTGGCAGATAGCCCCAGGTGTGACGATAACTCCAGTCTTCGGGGGAAAGAGGGATCGCCAGTTGAAGCAAGCCGAGCAACATGAACAAGAGTATTGCTAGAGGAAAGGCGATTGCGAGAGCCTCCAACTGGATTCGGCGCTGGAGTTCATCCATCGAGTGTATGCTTGCCAGGATGAAAAGCAGAAAGAAAGCGAACGGCAGCATGGGTGCCAGTGCAACGATAACGCGCCATCCTTGCGGAAGCTGATTGCTATCCAGCAGGGCGCGTGTCAGTAAGTAGACAATCACCCAGGTCAATGCTGTGAACATGACCGTCCATGGTCCCGGCGACTTCTGAAAGATCCTTTTCATCCGTACCTCCGTGAGAAGTAGGACAGCCCAATTCCCCATAACATCACCATCATTGGAAAGACGAAGAACAGGGAAAATCTGGGGAATCCCACCAGCTCGAGAAAGCCATAGGCGAATGTAAGCAAACCGGTAGTTCCGGCTGCAAAGCCGATTGCCTGGAGCTGGATTCTTTGCTGGAGCTCGTCGATCTCCGAAAGGTAACGTACAAAACCGGAGACCAGAAACAGGACCGGAATGACAGGTAGCAGCGCGAGTAGGAAGCGCCAGGGTGAATCGCCAAGGTTGTTGAGCGCCAGTTGGGAGGCAATAATGACAACTGCATATGCAAGCATGGCGATTATGAATTCACGCGCATACCTCTTGGAAGCTTGGTTCATATACTTATTTCTCCTATCTATAAGCCATGTAAAGGAAGCTTTACACTCCGAAATATAAAACAACCCTTGACATATGTCAAGGGTCCTTTACATCGTCTTTTCATCCTTGAGCCAACAATTTCCCATTCTATGCAAGTTTGCTCGGTCACTCTGTTCCTTGCAATGATAACTACAAGTCATCTCAAAAACACTATGTCACTCTGAGGGAGCGTTTGCGGCGACCGAAGAGTCTCGTAATTTCGGTGTCAGAGATCCTCACCTGCACTGGCACGCAGGTGCAAGTGTCGCTTCGCTCAGGATGACATTTTTGAGACAAGCTCTAGAACGCGATCTCCCCGATCTGCTCAAAGTTGACGTCAAACAATTCCTCCGCCTCCATATCTGCTTCCGCCTGTTCGATATCGCCGGCGCGGATGCCGCGTTCACAGTAGGACCTGTAGGTGCAGAAGAGGCACTTTTGACGATCCTCCGTCAGCGGGTAGGAGGAGGCGCTTGCAACTTCCTCTGAAAGCTTGAGCAGGGTATCCCAATCTCGGGTGAATTGCGCAGACGTGTATGGGAAGCGGGCGGGATCATCTGGAAAATCCGCGAACCAGTAGATCATCTCGATCTGCTCCGGCTCGAACGGTTTGCCGTTGTTTAGATGCGCGCCCGCCTGAACGAGCAGGGCGCGATAGACCCGCGTCTGCATACGCGCGGAGAGCCATTCGTTACGCGGCCGCTTGCGATAGGTCTTCCAGTCGTAGATGGTAACTTTGCCATTGTGGACGGCTATCAGATCATACTTGGCAAGCAGCCGATAGTTACCGAGCGGAGAAGAAAGAGTTGCCTCAGGGTAAAGACCTGCCATGTTTCTTAAGTTTGCCAGGTCGTTTGAATTCTGGAAATTCTCCCACCATCTCTGCAAATTCACAGTGTTGGCAAACCTGGCGATCTGTTCCGCCGGAATGCCGATCAGATACTGCTGGACGAGCCGATGGAAATATTCGCCTTCCTGCTGATGTTTCTCGTTCTCGAGCGTGGGTTCGGTTTCCGCCGCGGGGTACGACAAACGATCCAGATAGCGAAGTTTGAATCGCTGGGCGCAATCCAAATAATCCTGCAAGGAGGATTGTGAAAGAGTGGTCAGTTGAAAGGGTTGCATCTTCATATAGGAATTGAATTATAGCATCATGCAAAACCGACTCGAGTTCGGTTATACTTTGCGAAGTTTACTAACTCAAGGAGAAGAGTTTATGGATTGGATCACTCAACCCGCAACCTGGATCGCGTTTCTCACCCTGGTAGCGCTCGAACTGGTGCTGGGCGTGGACAATGTAATCTTCATTTCCATTTTGGCTGGCAAGCTCCCACCGGATCAGCAGCAGCGGGCGCGAACAACTGGTATTCTGATGGCAGTGCTCACACGCATTTTGCTCCTGTTCTCAATTTCGTTGATCATCGGACTGACAGAACCACTCTTTGCCCTGGCAGGGTTTCGGATTTCGGGTCGTGACCTGGTGCTGATCGCGGGCGGGCTGTTCCTGCTTTGGAAAAGCGTGCATGAGATCCATCAAAAGCTTGAGGGGCAGGAAGGGCAGGGAACAGCGCGAGTCGGGGCCGCGTTCTGGAATGTGATCGTTCAGATCATGCTGCTCGATATCGTGTTTTCACTGGATTCGGTCATTACCGCCATAGGCATGGTGGATCACATCGAGATCATGGTCGCAGCCGTGATCATCGCTGCGGTCGTGATGGTTTTCAGTGCCAGGCCGCTCGGCGATTTTGTCGAGCGCCATCCCACGGTCAAGATGCTCGCGCTGAGCTTCCTGCTGCTGATCGGTTTTACGCTGATCGTTGAAGGTTTGCACCAGCATATCCCCAAGGGATATATCTACTTCGCCATGGGTTTCTCCGTGCTGGTGGAAATGCTCAACTTGCGTATACGAGGGTCACAGCCTGTGTCTCTGCATGAGCCATACCGGAAGGCTGTGGCTGGCGGGGTGGCAGCCGCCGTTGCTGATGTACCGACGAAGGCGCAACCAAAGAAGAAAACTGGAAAGAAAAGAAAGTAAGCCCACAATAAAAAGAGGTGGATTGATGGTCCACCTCTTTTCTTTTAATTCTTCCCGTTCCTTTCCTTTGCGGCTTTGATGAACCCCAGGAACAATGGATGCGGCTTCATTGGTCTCGATAAAAATTCGGGGTGGAACTGGCTCCCGACCATGAACGGGTGATCTTTTATCTCTGCAATCTCGACCAGCTTTCCATCCGGCGACATGCCTGAGAAGTCCATTCCGCCTTTCTCAAACTCCTGTTTAAAGGCATTGTTGAACTCAAAGCGGTGGCGGTGACGCTCATCTACCTGCTCCAACCCATATGCCTCGGCGGCTTTCGATCCCTCCTGCAGATTGCAGGGATACAGTCCCAGCCGCATGGTGCCGCCCATATCGGTGATCGAGCGCTGGTCCAGCATCAGGTCAATGACGGGATACTCAGTACCGCGGTCGAATTCCGAGGAATTGGCGTCCTCATGGTTCAATACGCCGCGCGCGAAATCGATGCACATGACCTGCATGCCGAGACACAACCCGAGATATGGCACTTCCCTTTCGCGTGCGTAACGCGCCGCCATGATCTTGCCTTCGATGCCGCGCGAGCCGAAACCGCCCGGGACGAGGATCCCATCCGCGTTCTGGATGATATCCCAGCCTTTATCCTTCTCCAGGTCTGCGGAGTGCACCCAGCCGATCTCCACCTCTACGTCGTTGGCGAGGGCAGCATGCTTGAGCGCCTCCCGCACAGACATATAGGCATCCTGCAGTTCGACATATTTCCCAACCAGCGCCACCTTCACACTGGGTTTTTGCTTTCGGACGCGTTCCACCAATTTCTCCCAGGGCTTCATATCGGGCTTGCTGGTCGCCTTCAGATTTAGCTTCTCAACCAGGTAATCTGCAACAGCGGCCTTCTCGAGCAGCAAAGGCACTTCATACAGCACATCAGTCGTGATCATGGGAACGACCGCCTGTTTTTCTACATCACAGAACAGGGCGATCTTGTCGCACAGATCCTTGTCCACCGGGTAATCAGAGCGAGCGATGATCATGTTCGGTGAGATACCGATGGAGCGCAGTGCCGCGACGGAATGCTGTGTGGGCTTGGTCTTGATCTCACCGGTCGCGCCGATGTAGGGCAGCCACGTCACATGGATGAAGAAGACGTTCTCGCGCCCCACTTCATTACGGAGCTGTCGTAACGCTTCAAGGAACGGTTGGGACTCAATGTCGCCGACCGTCCCGCCGATCTCGACGATAACCACATCTGCATTCGTCTCTTTGGCGATTCCCGCCACCCGGCGTTTGATCTCGTTGGTGATATGGGGAATCACCTGGATCGTCCCGCCAAGAAAATCACCGCGGCGTTCCTTGCTGATGACTTCCGCGTAGACCTGTCCGCTGGTGAAGTTGCTGGAGTGGCTGAGACGAATGTCAATGAACCGCTCGTAGTGGCCCAGGTCAAGGTCCGTTTCTGCGCCGTCGTCGAGCACATAGACCTCGCCGTGCTGATACGGGCTCATCGTGCCCGGATCCACGTTGATATAGGGGTCCAGCTTTTGCACGGTCACTTTGAAGCCGCGCTCCTTCAAAAGGAGACCGGTTGCCGCGGCGGTCACGCCTTTCCCAACGGATGACACGACACCACCCGTATAGAATAAATATTTTGTCGCCATAGGTTTACCTCTGATATATATCATTGCGAGCGGAGCAAAGCAATGACAGGATTAAATGCGATGGGGAGGGCGGTGAAGCCCTCCCCATCGGGGATTGCGTACATTGTGGGTTGCTCGCCGAAGGCGTCTTCGTCTTCATCCAACCAGTTTGACGAGATCCTCGGCGGCTCGTCTCATCTCCAGAAAGATCATACCGAGCTTTGCCTCCTGACGTGCCATGGCTGTCAGCACGGCTTCGTCGCCGATGGAGGTCAGAACGATCGAACCTTTATCGCCTTTGATGTAGACCTGCTCCAACCCGGCGCGCCCCAATTCATTGGAGATACGCTCCCCTAGGCTGAGCATTGCGGCAGACATCGCCGACACACGGTCTTCCTCCACACCCTGCTGCAAAGCGGAAGCCATAATCAAACCGTCCACCGAAACAACGGCGGAGGCTTCGATATCCGGCGCGGCGGCTTGCATGTTTCGCAGGCGGTCCACCATGAGGTCAGCGCGGCTTCTTGTCATAAGGTTCTCCTGAATTCTATCTGCCACAGTTTACCATACTTCAAAATTCCCGTCATATCTGTGGAGGATTTCATGTTTTCGAGAGACTGCTTCGGCGTGGCGCTGTTTCCCGCCGTGCTGTGCCGTCGAATTTGACCGCCCTCGCGCTTCATGTTAAACTTGCTTGTTCGATTGATGAAACTTCGCTTCCTTCTTCCCTTTGTTTTGCTCCTGATCGCCGCGCAGGATGCGCCTCCGCTTGCGATCACTTCTCCCGCGCCCGATGAGGTTCTGCGTGGTGAAGTTACAGTCACAGGCAGGCTGGATGTCTCCGGCTTTGCCAGTGCCCGGTTGGACTTTGCCTATGCCTCCAACCCAACAGATACCTGGTTCACCATCCAGGCGTTTTCTGAGCCTGTGATCGATTCCACGCTTGCCGTGTGGGATACCACGTCCATCACAGATGGGGACTATGTTCTCCGGCTGCGTGTAAATTTTGAGGACGGTTCGTTTCAGGAGGTGACGCTTCCCATCAAGGTCGGTAACGATATTCCCATATCGACGCCAACGGTTGAGCCAACTTCCACACCAGATGAGGCGACGATCCTGATCCCCACGCCATTTTTGGTGGCAGCTTCTCCCACGTCCACCAACTTGCCGCGCCCCACCCCGACGGCGCTTCCTGCGAATACAGCCGCGCTCGAGCAAAATGAAGTCTATGCCAGCCTGGGTCGAGGCGCGCTCGTCATCCTTGGTCTATTTGCCCTTGCCGGGCTTATTATTCGTGTCCGCCGTTACTAAACCTGACATCTGAAACTTGAGACTTGGAACTTCTCACATGACACCTGAAACCACTTATCTTCTCATCGGACTCGGCAACCCGGGCCGCGAATACCGAGACACTCGTCACAACGTCGGCTTTATGCTGATCGACCGCCTGATCGTGCGTCTCAATGCGCGCGGGATGAAGGTTCAGTCGAAAGCCATTGTCACCACGGCGACCTATGAAGACCGAAAGCTCATCCTCGCCAAGCCGCAGACGTACATGAATCTCTCGGGTCAATCCGCGCAGGGATTGCTGAACTTTTATAAGCTTCCGGTCGAAAATATGCTCATCGCCCACGATGAGCTTGATATTCCCTTTGGTACCCTTCGCATCCGCCCCAAGGGAGGTCCCGGCGGCCAGGGAGGCATGGCTTCGACGATCGGGCAGCTGGGTACAAAGGATTTCCCGCGTCTGCGCATTGGCATTGGTCGTCCACCCGGCAGGATGGATCCCGCCGCGTATGTTTTGCAGAACTTCTCGCGCGAGGAAATGAAAGTGCTCTCAGAGATCGTCGACCGCTCCGCGGATGCCGCGCTTGAATTCGTGAAGAACGGGTTGAACGCAGCCATGAACAAATACAACGGTTCCATGGAATTGTAGGGCTGAGAACCTCCACCCAATTATGGAAATTATTCTCGATAAGATCCGCGAACTCTCACAATATCAGCAGCTGCTGAAACAGCTCCAGACCGATGGCAAGCAACTGCCAGGACTGGGATTGCCGCGCGCCGCGCGATTGCCACTCCTGGCTGCGCTGCACCAGGACCTACAGCGGCCTGTGCTGCTCATTACCGATCGCGCCGACCATGCTCTTTCATTGTTCGATGAACTGGGTTTCTGGGTCAAGTCGCCGCGCTATCACTTTGCCGAACCCAACCCGTTGTTCTATGAGCAGGCTGCGTGGGGCGTAACCACACGCCGCGACCGCCTGCAAACCCTCATGGCGCTGGCTTCGTATCATCTGCCATTCGCGCAGAAGCCCGAAATTCCTCCCATCTTTGTCACCTCGGCGCGCTCGCTGATGACGCGTACGATCCCGCGCCGCGACTTCCTCAAGGCATGCAAAAAACTCGCAGCCGGGCAGAGGGTGCAGCCGGATGCATTGGCGCGTTCCTGGGTAGAGACCGGTTATCAGCGGGCGAACACCGTGCTCGAGCCGGGTCATTTCTCGCGGCGCGGCGGTATCATGGATGTGTGGACGCCTGCCGAGAAATTACCCGTCCGGCTGGACTTCTTCGGCGACGAGATCGAAACCATCCGTCGCTTTGACCCTGCCACGCAGCGCACCGTGGAAAACCTGGAAACGATCCTGATTACTCCGGCGCGCGAGTATATCGCTCGAGAACTGGAAGTCGAGATTCGAACACCGGAATCCGATGATCAAACCTCGAACATCGAGATCTCCGAATTCCACATTCCGCTTTTGCATCCGCAGTCTGCCAGCCTGCTGGATTATCTGCCGCAAAAGGCGTTGATTCTGGTGGATGACCTTTCGATCGTCGAAGGCATGGTGGCCGAGGTCGAGGAGCAGGCAGTCAAGTTCAGACAGGATAGCATCGCTGAGGAGACTCTGTCTCCTGAGTTCCCTCTGCCGTATGTTACCTGGCCCGATTTGCTGGACAATTTGCACAACCGTTCGTTCTTGGAACTGGGTCACTCGACGGCAGCCGATATCGAAGATGCACAGGATCTCCTCTCATCATGCTTTACTCATGATGAACGGTTCGGGGGTCGGCTCAAGAATTTTGTTGAGTACTTAAGCTTAATCGTGGCGAAGGGCGAAGCTGCGATCATCATCTCACGGCAGGCTTCACGTCTTCAAGAGCTGTGGCAGGAATCTAGTGACACGGAACCTGATTACGAAAATCCTAAATTCATAGAGGCCTCGGTTTCAGAGGGATTCGTTCTTCAGTGCAAACCTGTTTTTCACCTGATCTCCGATTCCGAGGTCTTCGGCTGGGAGCGCCCTCAGCCGCGCACACGCCAGCGACCGGTTGCCGAAACGCCCGAATCCGTCTATGCCGATCTACAGGTCGGTGACTATGTCGTTCACATCGATCATGGCGTAGGTCGCTTCGGCGGCTTGGTCCAGCGCGAACTGGATGGTCACACGCGTGAGTTCCTTGCCGTCGAGTATGAGGGAGGCGGGCAGCTCTATGTGCCTGTCCATCAGGCAGATCGGCTGACACGTTATGTCGGTGCGGAAGGTGCGGTGCCGGCGTTGGACCGCCTGGGGGGGACGGAATGGCACGAGAAGAAGGGACGCGTCAAGCAGGCAGTGCTCGAGGTCGCGCAGGATATGCTGGACTTGTACGCGCGGCGCAATGTGGTACATGGATACGCCTTCCAGACTGATACAAACTGGCAGAAGGAATTGGAAGACTCCTTCCCGTACGTGGAGACGGAAGACCAAAAGCGTGCTCTGGCGGACATCAAACGCGATATGGAATCAGCGCGCCCGATGGACCGCTTGTTATGCGGCGACGTGGGGTACGGCAAGACCGAGGTCGCGTTACGTGCAGCCTTCAAAGCCGTGATGGATGGCAAGCAGGTGGCGATCCTTGTTCCCACCACCGTGCTGGCGCAGCAGCATTATGAAACGTTTTTGCAACGGCTGGCAGCTTTCCCGGTGAATGTGGAAATGCTTTCGCGCTTCAGGACCCCGAGAGAACAGACTTCCATTTTGCACCGACTCTCGATCGGTGAAGTGGATATCGTGATCGGTACGCATCGGCTAATTTCCTCTGATGTGCAGTTCAAAGACCTGGGCCTGGTAATCATCGACGAGGAGCAGCGCTTCGGTGTGACCCACAAGGAGCACCTCAAGAAACTACGCACCGAGGTTGATGTGCTCACGCTGACCGCCACGCCGATTCCCCGCACGCTGTATATGGCGCTGACCGGTGTACGCGATATTTCGAATCTCAACACGCCGCCCGAGGAACGCCTGCCGATTGTTACGCACGTGGGACCATATTCGCCAAAGCTGGTGCGTCAGGCGATCCTGCGTGAGCTCGAGCGCGGCGGACAGACCTTCTTTGTGCATAACCGCGTCAACACGATTGACGCGATGAAGATGCATCTCAACCAGCTGGTGCCTGAGGCACAGGTGGATATCGGTCACGGGCAGATGCCTGAGACCGAGCTGGCTTCGGTGATGCACCGCTTCAATGCGGGCGAGACCGACGTTCTGCTCTCGACGACGATCATTGAATCAGGGCTGGACATCCCGAATGCGAATACGCTCATCGTCGACCGCGCCGACACGTTTGGTCTGGCACAGCTGTACCAATTGCGCGGCCGCGTCGGACGCGGCGCGGCGCGTGCCTACTCTTATTTTTTCCGTCATAATAAGCTGCGTCCTACGATTGAGGGCCAGCAGAGGCTGGAAGTCATCGCGGAGAACACTCAGCTGGGCGCGGGCTATTCGATTGCCATGCGCGACCTGGAAATCCGCGGCGCGGGCGAGCTGCTCGGCACGCGCCAGTCTGGACACATCCAGGCGGTGGGCTTCCATCTTTATACGCGGTTATTGGCAGACGCGGTCAGGCAGATCCGAAGGCTTGAGGGAGCGAGCAAGAACGGCCAGAAAAAGGAAGACGGCGGAAAAATCGACATCGCCCTTACGTCGTTGACTCAACCCATCTCCATGCCTGTCAATGTGGATTTGCCGCTGGCGGTAGGCATCCCGGCGGAGTACATCGCCGATCAGGATCTGCGTTTACGTATCTATCGCCGCATCGCCGACCTGCGCGACGAAACCGAGATCGAGGCGTTAACATCCGAATTCCAGGACCGTTTTGGCGAACTGCCTGAGATGGTAGAGAACTTGTTCTACCAGATGCGCGTCAAACTGCGCGCCGAGCAATCAGGTCTCTCGGCGATCAACTGGGAGAGCGGACAGATCATCCTGCGCTATCCGCCCTTGAGTGATGATAAAGACGGGAGACGCCTGCCGGATCTGGGTCCCGGGATACGCGGCGGACGGAATGCTTACTGGTGCTCGTTTGGGAAGGATGATGACTGGCGGGAAAAGCTGCTGGATGTATTGGAAAGATTGGTGAAAGGATAAAAAGACGGGTTCCATTCAAACCGGAACCCGTCTTTTTATGTTTATGGGTCACGCGCTTGCGCTATTTCAACCTATATACTCGCACATAGTCAAAATTCGCCGTGAAGCCGGAGCCTCCCATGGAGACCAACCCGATGCGCGCCTCCGAGCCGAGTTCGTGCGTCCACGTTCCGCCGCGCACCCAGTTGACTCCGTCGAGGCTGGTATAGGCGGTGTAGTGTTCGCCCTGGTTTGTGTTCTCTTTTACGATGCGCAGATACGTCCACTCTCCCGGCGGACCGACAACCGTGTTGCCGTAACGTGGATACCCTGCGGGCACGGGCGCCAACTCTTTGGCAAATTCGGTCTGGCGCGTCTCCCAGATCGACACTTCCACCAGCTTGATAAAGTTGTCGTCATCCCCGTAGATAACCAAACCTGCCTGGACATAATTGAAACAGCAGCCTTCCGGCGGCAGGTTGATCTGGACTCTCGTTTCCACAACATAGTTCCCACTGGGCGTGGACTCTGTCAGCACCGAGGCGGTGTTGTCGTCCACGAATAGATCGGCTGCCTGTGTATCAAAGCGAAAGGTTTCGGGGAAAATCGAGAAGGTCCCGGCAGCGGGCTCACGGACCCAACTCCACTGTGTGCTCAGGGCGCCGTTGAATTCATCGGAGAGTGAGGGGATAAGTTTGCCGAGTCGGTCGGGCTTCGGAGGCTTGGGCTTATATTTTGTCCTGTCACCCGGTTGGGCGGCAGGGGCAGGCTGCCGGTCATCCGATGCCCAATGCCCAGCGCGGACGGTGGGCCAACCATCGATCCAATCGAGAGCATCCAACAGCACGGGTCGCTTCGTAAAACCGACCGCGCCTTCGAAGTAGGGATCGTTCTGATCGACGGCATGGTACATCGTCCACCATTGTCCGTCAAAATCCATAAAAACGGTGTTGTGCCCGGGTCCCACCCAACGATTACCGTTCATGCTGATGACCGGCGTGCCCCCAACACGACCTGCCAGCAACGAAACGCCTTCCCGGTCGACATACGGACCCAGCACACTCTCTGAGCGCCCGGCAAAGATACTATAACCCGTTAACGGACCATTGCAACAGTTGGTCGCAGAGACGAACAAATACCAGTAGCCATCGTGATACACAACTTCCGAGCCTTCATACCGGTTCGGGATTGTGATCTGCACCTGGCTTGCAAGATTAGACGATAATCCATCCGCGCTTAATTCACGTGCATGGATGCCTCCATAGTAACTGCCGAAGAAGATGTATTTCTGTCCGTTATCCTGAACCACTTCGGGGTCAAATGTCCAGAGGAAATTACAGCCCGGTCCGCCGCGGCGCGGTTCCACCACCGGCACGCCGCTATCCACCCAGGGTCCCAGCGGGCTGCTGCTGGTTGCCACTCCAATGGCATTGTCGCTGTGACAACCCGGTTCGCCACTCGCCGCATCCCCGACATCCGGGATGCCGTAGTACAAATAATATTGACCGTTGAAGTACTGAATATCAGGCGCCCACAACCCTGACGTTGGGTCGATCCACGCGGGCCGGGTGGTGAACGCATCACCCATGTATGTCCAGTTGACAAGGTCAGAAGAACGCAGCATTGGGATCAGATGAAAGTTGAAATTATCCCCGGTTTTGTCAGTGTCATTCAATGGATCGGTGGTGCAGTACATGTACCAGTAATTATCACCCTGAGTTTGCCCGCGGATGATGGACGGGTCAGCGCAGCTCTCGACAAAGCCATCATTGGGGATTTGAACGGGTAAGGGGTTTGTATAGGTACCTTTTTTAGCAGCATTTGTTACCCCCACAATGGATTCGTTACTTTGCAAATTATGATCTGCTGCCAGGACCGGACTGCTAAAGAGCAGAATGATGGCAAGAACGCCCACCAGTTTGATGAGTTTGGTTTTCACAGGTTATTCTCCTAAAATTATTGAGTGCGACCTGTCGTAACGTGAATCAATGATGGATCGCCGGCGATGTGGAAATACCCTAAATTTTCTTGGTCAGGAGTCCTCCTTTCATCGTCTTGTTTGCGACATTTCCACCCTGATATAACTTTTCACAGCTTAAGGATAGTTATACACCACAATTCATTGGGTACCTACATCGATTCTACGTCTGCGAGTTTGGAAAAGCAACTGTACTTGTTGGTGATTAAACTCCCTAGCTTTTTACTGCCCGCGTGGCCATATAGTTTGGATGATAGTTGTGTACCAGCGAATCGAGCATGTAATCCTCATACATATCCGTGAGTACAAATCCTGCGTCGCATTGACCGCCGAGCAGGTCTGTAAGACTGTGACCAAATTCGAGAGGCAGTCCTTTTTCAACTAGTTCATCCAGATCTTCTTTGGGAATACTGGTCAGGTCTGAGTAGGGGATGGAATGAGTCACTTCGAGGATACCTTCATTTGCCCTGTAGAGGTCGAAAATGTAATGTACGGGGTTCATGAAACCAGTCATCAAAACCCTGCCAGGACGCAGCACGCGGGAACATTCCCTCCATACTGGGCGCACATCAGGCATAAAGGCGGTCGATACAGGGTTGAAGATCAGCTCAAAGGATTCATCCGCGAACATGGATAGATCCGCGGCGTCGCCCTCCACGGTGCGGAGGGGGAGCGATTCTCTCTCCGCCACGAGTTGGTCCTGCTTCAACTGGGCAGGCGAGTTATCGAAGACCGTCACGTTGGCGCCCGCCGCCGCAAGGACAGGTCCCTGCTGACCACCACCTGAGGCAAGGCAGAGCACATCGGCTCCTTGAAGAGGAGGAAACCACCGGTGAGGGACAGGGATATTTTCGGTGAGCAGGATCGCGAAATCTCCCGATCTTGCTTTAGCAATAATTTCCGGGCTGACCGGTTGCGTCCAGCGGCTCGCACCACCTTCCACCTCACGGTTCCACGCGTCGCGGTTATAGGATCGGATATCCATAATTCTCCTTGTCACTCAGGGCGTCGTACGAATATTGTAAGAGGGTAGAGGAGGCTTGTCGAGATGGAATCCATGAGGGTCGCGCGTCGATTGTTAAAAAAAGCTGGGACAGGTCTGCGTAGGACCTGTCCCATAAGTGAGGAGATGGTACACCTTGCGAA
>JAICQC010000185.1 GCA_025938055.1 Anaerolineales bacterium
AATCGCTCCTCTGGTCACACGGCGCGCGCTGGCTGATGTTTCGAGTCGGCTATGCTCTGCGAAAACAGTCAGGACTTATTCGCAAACAAATGCCTGTGTATCACTGGAACGACCGTCCGCTGGAAGCATGGCTTAAAAAAAGTATTCCTTCGAAGCCCGAACCCTACGCACACTGGCGCAAGAAAAATTCTCCCAAATTCTTCTTTCATTCACTCCATCCTCCCGCACAAACGCCGGGACTGCATGAGCGGAGCGGCAGCGAAGTCGAAGGGCAAATTTTTAAGGATATTCCCTGGAACCCACAAACTGCCGTAGACGAAGCCGAGCGCGTTCTCAACGGCGAACTTAAATACTTCGCGCACCGATGGACCAAAACAGGATTCCCTCCCGATTGGCATAAAGATCCCGTTTCTGGAATTAAACTAGATGCTGACAAGCATTGGTCTGAGATTTCAGACGATGGCGAGGTGGACATCAAGTTCATCTGGGAAGCCAGCCGGTTCAGCATGGTCTACCCGCTCGTCCGCGCGTACGCTGCTGCGAAGGACGAGAGATTTCCTGAAGCGTTCTGGAAGCTGATCGAGTCCTGGGCGGACTCAAACTCTCCCAACACCGGACCGAACTGGATGGACGGTCAGGAAGCGGCATTGCGCCTCATGGCTTGGATGTTTGGCTTCTACGCCTTCGTGGATTCCCCATCCACCACATCCGAACGCGTCGCGCGGTTTACCATGATGGTCGCGGCACATGCTGAGCGCATCCACAAAAATATCGATTACGCCATTTCCACGCACAGCAATCACACAATCAGCGAGGCGTTCGGGTTATGGCTTACCGGAGTCCTTTTCCCGGAATTGAAAGATGCGGAAAAATATTTTGCGCTTGGGCGCAAGCTGCTGGAACAGGAAGCCGCCGCGCAGATTTTCCCCGATGGCAGCTATTCGATGTATTCCTTGAATTACCATCGCTTTATCCTGCACATTTATTTCTGTATGCTTCGCCTGGCGGAATTAAACCAGTCGCCAGTCTCCAGTCTCATCTTCGACCGTATCTCTGCCTCTATCGGTTTTCTCTCTCACCTCATTGACCCCGAAACCGGGCAAATGCCCATCTATGGCTCGAATGACGGCGCGCTGGTACTGCCGTTGAACAACTGCGACTTCACGGATTACCGTCCTCTCCTGCAATTGGGTTCCTACCTAACGAAAAAAGAATTGCTGTTTGAACCCGGTCCATGGGACGAAGATGTATCTTGGTTATATGGGATTCAGCCCCTCTCCCAGCCTCGCGCGGAGCCGCAGGAGAACTCTCGATTCTCCTTTCCTTACGGCGGCGTCCACCTCCTCTACGACTCTAACAGCAAAGCCGTCATCCGCTGTACGGACTTCCGCGCCCGCCCCTCCCACGCGGACCAGCTCCACGTGGATCTGTGGTGGCGAGGAGTAAACATCGCCTGCGACGCCGGGACGTATCTCTACAGTGGTGAAAGCACTTGGCGCAACGGGCTTGCACATACGCCCGTGCATAACACGGTCACCGTTGACCACCTGGATCAAATGAAGATGGTCAGCCGCTTTACATGGACAGACTGGTCAAAAGGCAAAGCATTTAAACACAGTGAAAAGATCTGGCAGGGTGAGCATGACGGATATTACCGTCTGCCTGATCCTGTTTATCATCAACGCACAGTGATGTCACTCGGCGCGAACCGCTGGCTTGTGGTTGATCATCTTGATGCAAAAAAACCACACCATTACCTGCTTCACTGGTTGTTGTTTGATACCGAGTATGGAGTGCAGGAGCTTGCTCCTGCCAGGTATGAGATGCGGCTTAAGGTTTCAGACGCCTTACCAGCCTCCAACATTCATATACAAGTCGGCTTGCAAGAGGGGAAGGGAAACTTTTCCATCGTCCGCGCGGACCCAGGCAGCAGGCGCGGCTGGCGCTCACGCTACTACGGAGACAGGGAACCCGGCATCTCTGCGATGCTTGAAACCGATCAGCCGCGCTCCTGTTTTTGGACGTTCTTCGGCTTTGAAAATGACAAGGTTGTCCCAGTGGGAAACGACTTACAGATTGATTTCGAGGGCACAAGGCGATCGATCAACCTCCAGTCTCCCAGTCTCTAATTACCAATTACTAATACCAATCACTAATCACACTTCTCACAAAACCTCTCCAAAGCAGTCTGATAACAAGACCTCCAGGCGGCGCTCTAGCATGGTGTAGGAGTAATAGCGCCGCGCCAGCTCGTAGTTGTGCTCGCACTGCTCTCGGACCTCTTCAGGGTTGGTGAGCACAAAACGCGCCTCTTCGAGAGTCTTCTCACTAATGAAGCCGTCGAATTCAATCACCCGAAATCCCTTTGGTTTGATATCTGATTCATAAATGGAATAGTTATTCACCAGCAATGGGCGCCGAAAATACACCGCTTCCAAGAAGGCGTTGCCAAATCCCTCGATCGAGGAAGGATAGGTGACCAGATCAGCATGTGGGTATACATCTCCCAGGGTATAGATTTTCCGTCCCTCGGGAGTTACCCCGCGCACATCGCCGACAATAGCCGATTCAAAATTGATCTTCACCTCCAGCAGAGCCGCAAACTCACGGACGCGTTTTTCATAGTCGGTGCCTTCGTCGCCAGCCGCATGTGAGATCACAAGCTCCGCCGGAAGACCCAGGCGCCGGGTCAGCTCGATGGCGTGTTCGATTCCCTTGCGCTGGATGATCCGCGTCGGTTGAAGGAGCAGATATTGCTCGGGCGTCAGACCCAGGTCTGTGCGCGCGGACAGAGCGTACTCATCCAGTGGGAGAGGCGGAGAATCAAAATCCATAACGTTTGGGACGATCATCGCCGCGATCCCAAACCGGTTGGCAAGTTGGTACGCCTGCACCGAGTTGATGACTACGTGCCGGATGGATGGCAGGTTGGGAGGGAATGCCGTTGCAAGATAGTCGCGTACGCTGTTGTTCATAAACCGCTGGCGTTCCCAGTGGAAATCATGATGATGGGCGATGACCGGGTAACCAGTCTCCGCGATGAAGTCGGTCAGCGCAAGACCCAACGGGATGTTGAGTGGAATGGTGAGGGCATTCTCGATGACCAGCGCTTCAAGCCGGAACTGGTGAGCGAACTTATAAAGATGTTCCTTGAAGTATTCTTTCAGTTCCTGGATCTTTTTGGTCACCCGTGCCGGTCGTATATAAATCGAGAAGAAATCCTGGTGGAGGGCTTCGATCTCGGGATGTGCCCGACGTCCCTCGTGCAGGCGTCCCCACGTTGCCGCGTAGACAAGCTGGTTAATTGCATCAATGGTCGGATGACGGTAGAAAGCCTCTGGAACCACATAACTTTTTTCCACCGGACGGTCACATTCGCCGCAAAAATAAAAACATTCATGGTCCATCCGTTCGATAACGGTGACCCACTTCGCCGTTTCGAGTGAGACCCCATCGGTACCTGCAAAACGCGTGGAAATGAATCCGATACGTCGTGAGGGTGTCATAATTTGTCTCCTTATCAATAAAATTGTTTGCTATAGCGCAATACAATAATGAAGACTTTTTATACCATAAAGCAACAGGACGGGTTCCGCATCGTCTTCCAGCGCACCTGGCTGGATGCCCGGGATGTCATTGTGGTATGGCATAAGCGTTGCCGATAAAATTCAGCGTCATAGTTGACGCCTCCCTGTCACCAATCCGGCTATTGAACCCTTCTCACTCCGTCGCATTTATTGTGATTTATCGTTTTATTTCAGTAGAAACTGTATGTACTGCCTGGAGCATACGTGTGCCACGATGGTTTTGGAAGCCATAAACGCTGATATAAAAATTATGGAGGACTATGAAAGTAGATGTTCAGCAGAGACCAAAAACCTATGTAGTGCTTAATCCTGTCGCGGGCGTTTCGGACCCTGAAACGGTCCGCCAGAGCATTGAATCGGCTTTAAGGGTGCACGATATTCCCGTGGAGATCTATGAAACCACCGGCGACGAGGACCTCAAGCAGCACGTCCGCGATGCGGTAGAACAGGGGTTTAAACTTTTTATCTCGGCGGGCGGCGATGGCACGCTCTCGAGCGTGATCGACGGTCTGGTAGGCACCGAACTTCCCCTTGTGATTATCCCCACCGGCACATGGAACGCCCTGGCTCGCGCGCTGGATATCCCCCTCCGGGTGGAGCCAGCCATCGATTTGCTATTCCAGGAACACGAGATCCGTACGATTGATGCCATGCAGGTTGGCCAGAACTATTTTGTTCTGAGCGTGAGTGCTGGTGTCGGCGCTCTGACGATGAAGGATGTGGAACGTAAGGATAAACGCCGCCTGGGCAAGCTGGCGGATCTGCAGAAAGCCCTGGCTGAATTACTGGAATTCCGGTCCTACCAGTTCGAAGTCAAAATTGATGGCAAGCCCACGAAATTCCGGGCATCAGAGCTGTTGGTTGCCAACAGCTCGATCCTGGGGCTGAAGGCGTTACAGCTCGACCCTAGTATTCGCATGGATGATGGCAAGCTGAATGTCTGTCGCATTTATGCCAACACGATCAGCGATTATCTGCAACTGGCTGCCAGTCTGCTGCGCAGCGATCAGAAGCGTAACTGGAACGTGTTGTGTATGGAAGCGTCGCAGGAAGTGGAGATCCACTGCCGTGAGAAACTACCGGTGCAGGGCGATGGTGATTTGATCGGTCACCTGCCCGTCACGGTGAAAATTCGCCCGAAAGCCATTCGGATCATGACCCCCGCCGATGCGGACCCGCTATAATAAAATTCGCCCCGCAGTCCAACTGCGGGGCGAATTGGTTAATCCAGTCTTTGCAGAATGTGACTGACCGCCGTGGATGCCGGTCCCCCAAGGGATTGGATCAGGGCGGTCTTGGCACTGGCAACCTGATTCGCTCCCGCCTGACCCCGCAGCTGGATCGCCGCTTCGACAGCCTGGTACACTCCCGCCGCGCCTCCCGCAAATCCGCGTGCTTTCATGCCTCCCATCGTGGCAGAGGGGATGCGTCCCTGCAAGCCGATTGCGCCGTCTGCGGCGAGTTTCCAACCCTGACCCTTGATGGCGAATCCAACGGCTTCAAGCTGAAGCGCCGCGTAGATACTGAACACATCGTGATATTCGAAGAGATGGACCTTATCCAAAACTACGCCTGCCTGTTTCATGGCTTTGCCTGCAGAGATGTGCGCGGTATCGAAGTACAACATATCCTTGCGGTCGTGCAGCGCCAGCGTATCGGATGCAGCCGCTGAGCCGGCGATTTTCACCAACGGATGCGAGAAATCATCCGGCAGCAATTCCCGGCGGGTTAGAAGGACAGCTGCCGCGCCATCCGCATTGGGCGCCATGTCGAACATGTTGAGCGGGTCGCTCACCATTTCCGCTTTGGCATACGTCTCAGGCTTGATCGCTTTGCGGAACATCGCACAGGGATTGTTCACACCATTGGCGTGCGCGGTAAGGGCGAAGCCCGCGAACCCATCCGCAGGGACCTGATGCTCGTGGATGTAACGTTTCATCAGCAAAGCTGCCTGCGCGGAGGGGGTCATCCCCTGCACGGCTTCGAAATCGGCATCGCCCGTGGTGGCGAGTGCTGTGTCCACCTCTGAGCCAACTTTGTCGGTAAACTTTTCCACACCCACAACGAGCGCTACGTCCACCATCCCGCTGGCAATCGCTAGATAGCCCTGTCTCAATGCCGCGCCGCCCGAGGCGCCCGCGGCTTCGATCGTCACGGCTTCGATGCCGAGCAGACCGGCATAGTCCGCCAGCAGCACGCCCAAATGTGCCTGGTTGGACAGGTTCGGCGCGAGCATATTTCCAACGAATAATGACTGTGGCTTGAGCCCACCCGCATCCTTGACCGCTTCCTGCATGGCGGCAAACGCAAGCTCACGCAAGCCAATATCCCAGTGCTCACCAACCTCTGTTTGTCCGATACCTGCGATAACAACTTCTGTCATGAATTCACCTTTATCCGTCATTGCGAGGGCTGCACGCTGCTCGAAGCAATCTCAATTATTCTGTGTGAGATTGCCTCGTCGAGCTACAATCGTCACTTGCGCCCGGTGCAAGTGACGCTCTCCTCGCAACACCTGCACTCCCTGGCACCGTACGCCAGGACACACTTGCCCTGGGGGCAGTGCCAGGGGGTGTGCGTGCCAGTGCAGGTGTGACAGAAATGTATTCCTATTTCCATATCCTTTTCAAAAACTGTAACTTCTCCATGGTCTGATAACTTTGCCCGCCTTCGTGACCGTTATATGGGTAGACCTTGATTTCCTTCTCGCCAGTCCAGTAGTTATACGCGGCATAGACTGTCGAAGGTGGGCAGACCTGGTCCATGAGACCGACGGAGAACAACGTTTTTGCTTTCGCTCGCGCGGAGAAATTGACCCCATCAAAGTAGGAGAGCGTGTTGAAGACCGCATCCACTTTATCGCGGTGGACGTGACAGAATTCCGCGATCTCCTGGTATGGATAGGTATCGACGATTTCCGTGGCGCGGCGGTAGTGACATAAGAACGGCACATCGGGCATAGCCGCGACCACGTCCGGTACCAACCCTGCCGCGGCGATGGTAATGCCTCCGCCCTGGGAGCCGCCCGTCACGGCTATTTGCATCGCGTCTATATCTGGGTGGGAGCGCGCCGCCTCGATGGCACGGACGGCATCGGTAAAGACGCGGCGGTAAAAATAATGTTTCGGGTCAAGAATCCCCTGTGTCATGCTGCCGGGCCGGCTGGGATTACCGCCCTCCGCGTACAAATCAGGCGTATCACCCTTGGACCAGCCGCTACCCTGCCCGCGAGTATCCATGATGAAGTGAGCGTAGCCTGCGCTAGACCAGAGGAGCCAGTCGAACGCGAAGTTACGCCCGCCGCCGTAGCCGATGTATTCGACCACGCACGGGAGCTTGCTCGCACGCTGTGTGGGCATGATCAGCCAAGCCTTGACGGGCTGCCCGCCAAATCCGCTGAAGGTAACGTCGAAGGTTTCCTGCGCGACGAGCCCATAATCCACTTTTTCGAAGGTCGCGTTGAGAGGAAACGCCCGCGCTTCCTCAAGCGTAGATTTCCAGAACGAGTCGAAGTCCGCAGGTTCGTCGCGGTCGGGGCAGTATGTTTTGAGTTCGTTGAGTGAGAGGTCGAAGAATGCCATAGTGTTCTCCAGTAGGGGTGGACAGCTGTCCACACCTACTTCATTGCCAGTTTCCCGCGGAATCGCACATACGTCGCGTAATCGATCTCTGTGCGGCGGGTGATGTATTCCTGGGTTCTGGTCGCAAGCCTGGCGCGCTCGGTGATTTTGTCTGTGACGGTGATGTCAAAGGCATCGGAGCCAGCGCCAGAACCGAACGACACCATCAGGATGCGGTCTCCGGGTTCAGCAACATCCAGAGTCGCGGTCAACCCGATCACGGCGGCGCCCGCGTAGGTGTTCCCGATCACAGAAACGAGAAGCCCGGGCTCGATCTGTTCCTTGGAAAAGCCAAGCTGCCCCGCGACGCGCTGCGGGAACTTCGTATTCGGCTGGTGGAAGACCGCCCATTTGTAATCTTTGGCTGTCGTGCCAGAGGCTTCCATCAGGTGCGTGGCGGCTTCGGTGATGTGCTTGAAATAGGCTGGCTCACCTGTGAAGCGCATACCGTGCTCGGGATACTTCTGATATTCGCGCCGCCAGAAATCGGGCGTGTCGGTGACATACGAATAGGCAGCGTTGATAGTTGCCAGTGACTCTTCCGCGGGACCGAGAATATACGCGCCGCCGCCCGCACCCGCGGTGTATTCGAGCGCGTCGCCGGGCTTGCCCTGGGCAGTGTCCATGCCGATCGCCATGGCATAGTGACCCATGCCCGAGCCGACCAGTCCCATCGCGGCGACCAGGGCTTCTGTGCCCGCTTTACAGGCGAATTCCCAGTCCGCAGCCTGAGTGTTGGGTACCGCGCCGATTGCCTCCGCCACCAGCGTGGAGGTCGGTTTCACCGCATACGGGTGGGACTCAGACCCGACCCAGACTGCCCGCAGCTCGTGCGGATCGATCTGGGCGCGTTTCATGGCGTTGCGCGCCGCTTCGATGGACATGGTGATCACGTCTTCATCCATGCCGGGGACGGCCTTCTCTTTGATTGGCAGCCCGCCTTTGCCTTCTGTCCATACGCGCGCGACTTCTTTTGCAGGCAGACGGAATCGAGGAACATACGCGCCGTAGCCAACGATGCCCACTGGCTTGGCGGGTTTGAGGAGAGTAGGGGAGTGTGTGTGAGGGGTAGTCATTTAGTTTTCCTTGCTATCCAGAGATCCTTAGCATCTGGTCGCTTATTTGTTTCCGTAATTTTCGTTCAAATTTGCAACGTTGTGTTTTGTAGCGAGATAGTCAATCACACTCTGTGCAATTTGAAGCGCATTTTGAAATTCATACCAATTATGATGCCAAAACTTTTTAAAATCGTATCCACTTTTTCTAAATACTTTGTGATGAAATAACCATACCACCATACAGGTTCCCGAAAACAAAATCTGTTGTAGTGCTATCGTGATTTTCAAAAATATCCAACTTCGCTTTACTCTTAGCACACCAAGTCTTTCAGCCTGAAATTCAACATGCTTAACCTCGTCTTGCAGAATTTGTTTGCATAGAGTTTGAAGCACAACCGAATTTGTAGCATCGTTCAGGGCCGCATAATAGACCTTGGCGATGATTTCAGCCGTTACTAAAACCGCAATTGAGATTTCCAGGTTTTCAAAGAATTGACGCAAACGGCGGAAAACACGATCAGAAAAAGTAGTTTTTACG
>JAICQC010000571.1 GCA_025938055.1 Anaerolineales bacterium
CCAACCAGCAGGCCCACCAAAATTGCAAAAATGATGTGACGAGTAGTCTTAGAGGTAATCACTGCTTCGATGGATGCGAAAGATAGCAAGGCTAACCCCAGCAAAGATGACAGGGCGAAGCGGCTGTTCCAGGGCGGAAGTTTTAAGTGAACGACGAAGCCAACGGCATAGGTCGAAATCATGCCGGTTGCAACGATCAATGCGCCGGCAGCAAAGATTCCTTTGAGATCCCTGCGGCTGTCTGCTTCATGATTGGCAGCTCTTGCAAGGAAATAAAAACAAAGTGCTCCCACAAGCATGCTAACAAAAAGGTAAAAATTACGAATGGGTCCGATGACAAATAATTTCGGGTCGATGAGCCTGGACCAGGCGTTGAAGAACATCAATACCAGATCGGCGAGGATATTTCTAGCGATCAAAGAAACAATTTGTCCCGAATCGAAAAGTGCCTCAAGAGGGTTGTTTCGTGTTCCCGTGTTTATGGAAAGGAAACTTCGCCAGATCACAAAAAATGCCAGCGTAAGCAGATAAGGAAGCCAGGTTATGAAGACCTTTCGCAGGATTTGGTCGCGCGAGGTTTTCTCTCTCCCGGAAATAAAGAACCAAATGACAAACGGTCGGAGGATTTCAAGCCCCACAAAATACTCCACTGTAAATAAATGGAGAAACATGCACAAGATAGAGGGAATTGAAAATTGCAGGTATTTCTCGGGCTTTTCCAAAGCCTTGATCATCAGGAATATGGAAAGGCTGTACAAGAAATAAGCCATGAAATGGGGCGCGTAGGCAACGGAAAGCGGCTGAAGCGTAAAAAACGGATAAACAAGGAAGAAGATGGATATTAAGAGGTTGCCATACCTCTGCCTGGGCCATAGGCTCTTCAATATCATCCAAAAGCTTATTGTGGTCAATATGCGCAGGAATAGAGAGAAAAATTGCCAAAGCGCAGGCTTGTATCCAAGGAGGGCAAAACCAAGACTATACACCCATGTCGCGCCGGGACGTCCGTCCTGCACTAGGAATTCCAGCAAGCCCGGCGTTCCACTGGCGCTGGAATAAAATACAAAATTCCAGTCATCTTGAAAGAAACCCAGCCAGGGAATCTGCAATCCGAAAGCCAACAGCGCTACGGCGACGATTGTGATGATATCCGTTCGATCTGCTTTAACCATGCCGCAAAATTATACCAAGCGAGGGAAGCGACCCTTTGTGTTACAATATAGAACGTACGTTCGGACAAACTTCAACCTGAGCACACACTGTGGTCGAACCCTCTCAGGTACATTCCCTTACCTATAACTATGTCATTCAAATTACAAGCACCTTTTATTCCCATGGGCGACCAGCCTGAAGCCATCCGTGGACTCGTCGAAGGAGTCCGCGCCGGTAAAGATCATCAGGTCCTGCTTGGCGCGACAGGCACCGGCAAGACGTTCACGATGGCATCCGTCATCCAGGAACTGCAGAAGCCGGCGCTCGTCATGGCGCACAATAAGACGCTTGCCGCGCAGCTCTATGCCGAGTTCAAGGAATTCTTCCCTGAGAACGCGGTCTCGTATTTTGTTTCTTACTACGATTACTACCAGCCGGAAGCCTATGTGCCGCGCCATGATCTCTACATCGAAAAAGAGACCGAGATCAACGAAGAGATCGAGCGGCTTCGGCTGGCTGCGACGACCGCACTCATTTCGCGGCGGGATGTGATCATCGTCGCCTCGGTGTCCTGTATCTACGGTCTGGGGTCGCCCGAGGAGTTCGGCAAGGGAACGGTGAGGCTCAAGAACGGGGAGTTGTATCGCCGCAATGCCCTGCTGCGCCAGTTGATCGAATCACAGTACCAGCGTAACGACATGGAACTGCGCCCGGGCACGTTCCGGGTGCGCGGCGACACGCTGGAGATCATCCCTGCCTATGAGGATAAAAAAGGATATCGGATCACATTCTTCGGAGATGAGGTTGAGCGCATTATGCAGTTCAGCCCACTGACCGGCGAAGTGTTCGACGAGCCGGATGAAATTTCGATCTACCCCGCCAAGCAATATCTCACCGATGCGGACCGTTTGAAGGATGCGATCCGCAACATCGAAGCGGAATTGGAGGAGCGCCTGGCGTTCTTCAAGGAGCAGGGGAAACACCTTGAGGCGCAGCGCATCGAACAACGGACCCGCTACGATCTGGAAATGTTAAAGGAAGTTGGGTATTGCTCCGGCATTGAGAACTACTCGCGTCACCTGGATGGACGGGCTCCGGGCACACACCCCTGGACGATGATAGACTTCCTGCCGAGCGATTATCTGCTGGTGATCGACGAGAGTCACATGAGTATCCCGCAGATCCGCGGCATGTACAACGGCGACCGGTCCCGAAAAGAGACCCTGGTGGAATATGGATTCCGTTTGCCGAGCGCGGTGGATAACCGTCCCCTC
>JAICQC010000306.1 GCA_025938055.1 Anaerolineales bacterium
CCGCCAGTTCGGCGGCTGGCTGATCCTCGGCTTGATCGTGGATACGCTCTTACACGTCATCCCGTTTACGGCTGAATGGATCAACCGCTACTGGCCGCCGATGTAATATCGAGGTCCTTGATCTCCAACCACGCGGGTTCGGGGTTTCTCAAAACGCCGAACCCGATTTTTCCTTCGGGGGTAAATGCCGCGTACTGGTTGTCGATCCAGATGACCAGCCCCAGCGGCGGATTTGGACTCACAGGCGACTCAAACACCTGAACCTCATCCACATCAAACGAGACGCTGTTCTCGCGCCAGTCAAGTTGGTATCTGTGCCATTGGGTGGGATCTACGCTGAGGCGGACTCCATCCTCGCCGATCACTCGTCCCATCAACCGCCGCGTCACTTTACGGGAGAAGGGCAGCGCCAGTCCGGCGGGGATCAACAATGGATGAAAGCTCGGCGAACGAAATGTTTGCACGAGAAAGCCATTCGCGGCTATCTCGCGCTGGACGGAATGAAGTGAAGTCGAAGCGTCTCGAAACGACAAATAACTCTCCTCCGACGCGCCGAAGAACCAGACCGCATTCGGCAGCGCGGGCAGCCGGAAAGGATTCCCTCCAAAGCCCAGCGACATTCCAAACGGATCATTCCACAGCCCGAATCCCCACGTCCCAGGGATGGACTCACTCGACGCCCGTGCGAAGAGGCTAAGGCGAATGGGGGCGCCCAAGGGGAAGCGGCTTCTTGGTATCTTCGTATAGTCATCAAGCTGTGCGAGGCGGTATCCGTCTGCTGCTCCAGCAGGAATGGACAACCGATATGCTTGATTGCCATCATCTTGTGAAATATCTTCCACGTTTGCGCCCGGCGTAAAGCGCGGATTTAATTTCGTGTAAGCCATTTCCGTCCAATTGTAACCGCAGTCATTTCACATCGTTTTCTGATCATTTCATTTTGTAAGAAGCACAGACTCACATCTCGGCGGGGACAGAGTCTCACGCCGAGCGGAGAGTTGTTAAAGTTCTGAACAGGTCGGGGGTCTGCTAATCGGGCGAGTCGCCTGACCTAGTCTAGGGTAGTTCGAATCGCTTACTCAAATAAGTAAGAGGTGATGGTTTTGACGTTATCAGGACCATCCGAAAAGAGTTTATTGTTCCATCGTCATTTTTATAGGGAGGCCAAATAGCAATGCAAACTAGGGATCGCTCAACGAATTGTTCATAGCCTTTTTCTCGGTAGGTAACATAACCTTCTTCGCTACCCTCTCTTCCTGGGCGCAGGAACTCACTTTCCGGTAGATGGAGATTGCAATATTGAGGAATTGATGCAGTATCGCGCTCCCAGCCCTGTTCAGAAAGAACATTATCAAAATATGTCACAATTGATTGCCACGAATCAATCCCATGTACATTATCGTAAAGAATGGTTGCTTCCTTTCGCCAAATAAAATATCTGGCATATGTGGGAGGGATCGGAGGCCACCATGTCTGAATAGAATATGTTGTATCATCATCCCAGGTTCCCACCTCATCTTGAATATAACCTGGAGGTTGAATGGGCAACTTTAGGTAACGAGGTGACTCAAGAAGAAATAAATTTATAGGACAGAGAACCGCAAGAAAGATTGTGAGAGAAGCCAAACTTGTAACCAATCGGGGTCTTGAGTTTCCATGCTTGCTCATCATTTCTTTGTCTAGTTGTGGTTGCTTTATTGGCATGAAGATTTCCTTGGTAAGGTATTAAGAACTCATTTCCCTCAGACCTATTTATTGTAAAACCAATTCCCACAATTGCGGGTAAAATTCTTTTTATGAGAACCGTATTCTGGGAAGATAACCAATTGAAGATGATCGACCAGCGCATCCTGCCGGGTCGCTTCGAGGTCGTTTCGTTCAGGGACCATGTCTCTGTGGCGCGGGCGATCAAGGATATGGTCGTGCGCGGCGCGCCGGCGATCGGCGCCGCGGCGGCGTTTGGGCTGGCGCTGGCAGGCTATGAATCGGCGGCAAGCTCCGGCAATGACCTGCTCGATGATTTACGGAATGCATGCGATACGCTGAAAGCAGCGCGTCCGACTGCTGTAAATCTGGCGTGGGCGGTCGACAAGGTATTGTGGGTGGCAGAAAAATTGAAAGACGAGCGAAGCTCTGACGAACTACGTCAATTGATTCTGAATGCTGCCCAACGCATCGCGGATGAAGACGTGGAGATCAACAAGCGCATGGCAGAACATGGCGCCAGGCTGATCGACGACGGCGACACGATCATCCATCATTGCAACACCGGGGCGCTCGCTACCGTCGATTGGGGGACCGCGCTGGGTGTGATCCGCACGGCGCACGAGCAGGGGAAGAAAATCCATGTGCTGGTGGATGAGACTCGCCCGCGCTTGCAGGGGGCGCGCCTCACTGCCTGGGAACTGGACCAGTACGGCATTCCCTATGAGCTCATCAGCGACAATATGTCGGGCTACTTCCTCAAAGCTGGCAAGGCGCAGAAGGTCCTCTTCGGCGCGGACCGGGTCGCGGCGAACGGGGATGTGGCAAACAAGATCGGGACGTACATGCTCGCCCTGGCGGCGCATGACAACGGCGTCCCTGCCTATTCTGTTGTTCCCACCTCAACCGTTGATCTTTCGCTCGAACACGGCGGGTTGATTCCCATCGAAGAGCGCGACCCGCAGGAAGTGCTTGGCATCCAGTTCGAAGGTGAGCGCGTCGCACCGATCGAGGCGGAGGCGCGCAACATCGCCTTCGACGTCACGCCGAACCGTTTGCTCACAGGCATCGTGACCGAGAACGGCGTGGTCTATCCGCCGTTTGAAATCAATTTAAAGAAGGCTGTATTGGGTTCATGAGAGCCTTGCGAAGGTTTTTGGATAGATACTCAGAGTACCGACGAGGCAGCCTTCGCAAGGCTTTTCAAAACCAAGCAACCTTCGCAAGGTTTTAACTCCAGGTAGGGAAAACCATGCTTCTCTTCCAACCGCCTCCACCTACGCGTTACGATCTTAATTTCACGCTGGCGGGATTTCCCGTCCGCGTTCATCCGCTCTTCTGGCTGATCGCCGTCCTGCTGGGATATTCCTCTGGTGACATCCTCCAGATCCTGATCTGGGTGCTGGTGGTCTTCGTCTCCATCCTGGTGCACGAGCTGGGGCACGCGCTGGCATTCCGCCGCTACGGGTTGTCGTCACAGATCGTCCTGCACTTTGCGGGCGGGCTGACCATCCCTGAATCTGCTCTATGGGGGAGCCGCTGGGCAAACGTGGCGCTTGGACCGAACCAGAATATATTCATCTCTCTTGCCGGACCCGGCGCAGGATTTATCTTCGCGGCTCTTATCATGCTGGGCGTTGTGGTAGCTGGCGGATCGGTCATTATGAGCAGACTGCTTGGCTTCATCCCCGTGCCTGGGATGGCGATCCTGCCCTTTGGCGGGACCATGGTCAGCGCGTTTGTGACTGCTTTGTTGTGGGTCAATATCTTCTGGGGAATTATCAACCTTCTGCCGGTCTATCCACTCGACGGAGGCAGCGTTGCCCGGAACGTGCTGCTCCAGGTTGACCCGGCAGATGGCGTACGCAAATCGCTGTGGGTTTCGGTGGTCACAGGCGCGTTGATCGCTCTTGTGGCATTCTTCTTCCTGCGCAGCCTTTATATGGCGGTCCTGTTTGGGTTTCTGGCATTTCAGAGCTACCAATCTTTGCAGGGTCGTTTCTGAACTCGCTCTATTTTCTAGACAATCCCGTATTGACGTGATAAACTTTTCCGGCTGAAATTGGCGTGGCGCCAGGTTCCAATCTGATCGCCACGCCTTTTCCTGCGAATATAATATGTCATTGCGAGGAGCCGCAAAGCGGCGACGAAGCAATCCCCTGTGCAATGGGGAGGAGATTGCTTCGCCCTTCGGGCTCGCAACACTTGCACCTGCCGCACACCTGCCCCGGACGCAGGTGCCGGGGAGTGCAGGTGTGACAGAGGTTGCATGGATATACTTCTCACCGGCTCGGTTGCATACGATTACCTGATGACCTTTCCTGGTCACTTCAAGGAACAAATCCTTCCTGAACGATTGTCATCCATCAGTCTTTCCTTTTTAGTGGACTCCATGTCGAAACAGCGGGGAGGCGTTGCCCCTAATATTGCATACACCATGGCGCTGCTCGGCGAGCGACCGCGCGTCATGGCGACGGTGGGCGAGGACTTCGAGGAATATCGTGCCTGGCTCGAAGCAAAAGGCGTGGACACATCATTGATGTGCGTGGTGCCCGGTGTATTTACTGCTTCGTTCTTCGCGACGACTGATTACGCTTCCGCACAAATTGCCACTTTCTACCCCGGCGCGATGGGGCACGCTGCCACGCAATCGCTGCGGGAATTAACCAGCAAGCCAGACCTGGTGATCGTCTCGCCGAATGCACCCGACGCGATGATGAAGTTCCCGGCGGAATGCCGCGAACTGGGGATCGATTATCTCTATGACCCGAGTCAGCAGGTGCTGCGGCTCGAGGGCAGGGAGATCGCACGAGATATGGAAGGCGCACAGTTCCTGTTCTGCAATGATTATGAGTTTGGCTTGATCTCCAAGAAGACGGGATGGAGTCTGGATCAGATCCTGGATCATGTAAAGATATTGGTGATCACGCGCGGCAAGAATGGGGCAGACCTGTACGCGGGGCCGGAGGCAGTTCATATCCCGACCGTTCCCGAAGATGAGATCGTCGATCCCACCGGCGTGGGTGACGCCTTCCGCGGCGGATTCCTGACCGGTTACTCGCGCGGCTTCAACTGGAAGCTCTGCGGAGAGGTCGGTTCACTGGCGGCGGTCTACTGTCTCGAGCAGCGCGGACCGCAGAGTCATAACTACACGCGCGAAGATTTTGTCAGTCGCTTCCGCCGGCATTTCAATGATGATGGCAAACTGGACGAGCTGTTGAAGTAACGTTTGAAGTTGGCAATCGATTGACTAAAGGAAAAGTATAATCAATCACAATGATAATGTTCGCCACAGAGACACGGAGTCGCGAAAGGTTGAATTTCTCTGTGTCTCTGAGACTCGGTGGCAACGTTGAAGAATTTATTATGAACGGAGTAAAGATGAAAGAAGCAACAACCAGCAATTACGATATTAAAGACCTCAACCAGGCTGAAGGCGGCCATCGCCGGATTGACTGGGCTGAACTGGAGATGCCCGTCCTGCGCCAGATCCGAGAGCGCTTCAAGAAAGAGAAGCCGTTGAAAGGGCTGCGGGTTTCAGCCTGTCTGCATGTGACCGCGGAAACCGCCAACCTGATGCGCACCTTGCAGGAAGGTGGCGCGGATGTGGTACTCACGGCTTCCAACCCGCTTTCCACGCAGGATGATGTTGCGGCAGCGTTGGTCAACCGCTACGAAATCCCAACCTTCGCCATCAAGGGTGAGAATAACGTCACTTATTACAAGCACATCCGCGCCGCGCTCGAGCATAAGCCGCAAATGACGATGGATGATGGCGCAGACCTTGTTTCGTCCCTGTTCTTCATCGAGATGGGCCGCTTCGAGAAGCTTGAACCTTCCCTGGCTTCCTGGGCAAAGGCATTACCCGACGATGAGCGTAGAGAATTCCTGGCTGGAGTGATCGGCGGCACGGAAGAGACGACTACCGGCGTCATCCGTTTGAAGGCGATGGAA
>JAICQC010000008.1 GCA_025938055.1 Anaerolineales bacterium
CTCGCAGTGACAGACATAGTCGGTAGATCACGAAAGAATCAAAAGCAGCCCGAAAATAGGTGTGCGGGCGTACGCCCGCACACCTATTTTCGGGCTGCTTTTGATTCTTTCGTGATCTACCGACTATGTCTGTCACTGCGAGGAGGGTGAGGCTCGCCGGGTTAGTCTCCTCGTGATGCCGTTCATCAGGGTTTGGATTTCGGGGACGCGCAGTAACAGGACGCCAACTCCATAGAGAATTCCCCCGAGCGCGATGCCTGCCACAGCGATAACCCAGCGCGGCAGACTCCCCGCAGCCTGAGTCCACAACCACAAGCCGATTCCCATTCCAAGCGACGCCAGCGCGCAGGCGGCAAACCCGCGCGCGATATATCTTCCTTCGATTCCATTCAAGCGCCCGCGCATGACGATGAACAGCGCCGTCGCTTCGAGCGCGGTCGCCAGTGAATTTGCCAGCGCCAGCCCGCCGTGCGACATCCAGCCGATTTGGCTGAACCAGCGTGAGAATACAATACTAAAGACCACATTCAAGCCCATGGCGACAGTACCAATGATCACGGGTGTCTTTGTGTCGTGCTGGGCATAGAAGGCGCGCGTCAGTACCTCCATTACAGAGTGACCGACCAGACCCGCCGCGTACCAGATCAACGCCCAGGCGGTCATCTCGGCAACAACAGCGTTGAATTCGCCGCGCTGGTAAAGCATGGAGACGATCGGTCTCGCCAGCAGGATCAATCCCACAGTTGCAGGCAGCGCCAGCAAAAAGATCGAGCGCAAGGTGGAAGCCAGTGACATGCGCAGCTCGTCCAGTTTACCGAGCGCATACTGGGCGGAGAACGTCGGCAGCGCGGCGATCGCCACAGACTGCGCAATCGCGGCTTGCGCCATTAACATCAACGCAAACCCATACGAGATGCTGATCAGGCTTCCTTCTTCCATGCGTGATCCGAGGTTGGTGTTGACCCAGAAGTTCAACTGCACGACCGCCGTCCCGAAGACGCGTGGACCCATCAATCGGATCACTCTGCCCACATCGGGGTTCCTGCCTCCCAGCGAAAACGTAAAATCGCCTTTCAACTGAAGCAATGCAGGCAATTGGATGACCAGGAACAACACGGCGCCGATCACCACGCCCCAGGCAAGTCCAAAAATTCCCAGCCAGCGCGCCAGCACCACCACCCCGAAGATCTGCCCGATCTGATACATCGCGGCCGTGATCTGCGGAATGAAAAAGACCTGGTGGGCATTGAGAATACTGATCACCAATCCACCCAGCCCAAACAGTACCGCAGACATAGCCTGAATGCGCAGCAAACTCACGGTTAATGCGAATAGTTCGGGATCGTCAGCGAGCCCGGGGGCAAGCAAATAACGGACGATCTGCGGGGCGAACCAGGCAGCCAGTATCGCAGCCAAACTCAGAATCAGAGTCACCAGATTGATAAGCGAGGAGGCAAGTCTCCAGGCGGATGCTCGATCCTCCTTCACAAGGAAACTGGTAAATGTTGGCAGGAAAGCAGACCCCAGTGCACCTGCCGCGATGAGCGTGAAAAGGGTTTCGGAAACACGATTGGCGGCGGAGAACGCATCGAGCTCCGCGGCAGGGAAGGCGCTTGCGACAAGGATACTGCGCACCAATCCCATCAACTGACCGAAGAGGATCGCCACCATCACGGTCCCGGCTGCGCGCGCGATCTGTCGGTTTGCGTTTGTGTTAGGGGTGGTCACGGGGAGGATTATAATCCCACGATATTATTATCCTGTCCACAGGACTGCTTCGCTTGTCCACGGGACGACTGTGCTTGTCCATAGCACTGCTCCACGGTTATCAAAGATATTGCATGTAATAAGGAAGAAAATGAATCTCTACCGCACTTTTTCAGTTTTTCTCATCCTCGTTTTTTTACTTTCCGCCTGCGGGAATATTCCGGTTACGCCAACCGCTGAGACTGATGTCCCGCTGACTCCCACCTCCGGGACGGAGATCACGCCCATCGAATTGCAGTCTGGTTATGGCGTGCGCGGTTCGTGGTTCGAGCTGTACTTCACGGATCCCACCAGCCCGCTTTCCCCGCAGGCGACCGGCGGCGTGGACGGACCTCTTGTAGACGCCATCGACGCGGCGCGCCTGAGCATTGACGTTGCCACATACAGCTTCAGCCTGAACAGCATTCGCAACGCGCTGCTGCGCGCCCACGAGCGTGGTGTGACGGTCCGTGTGGTGATGGAATCGACCAATATGGATCGCTCCGATCCTCAGATCCTGATCGAAGCCGGCATTCCTGTCATCGGCGATGAACGCGATGGCTTGATGCACGATAAGTTCATCATCATCGACCGGTCCGAAGTGTGGATGGGCTCGATGAACTTCACCGACGGCGGCGCCTACGACGATAATAACAACCTGATGCGCATCCATTCCACCAGGATGGCTGAGAATTACATCAAGGAATTCGAGGAAATGTTCGTGGATGGCAGGTTTGGCGATGACGTTGTCGCGGAAACGCCACACCCGACGATGACGATTGATAACACGCGCGTTGATATTTATTTCTCGCCCGACGATGGTGTGCTTGCCGCGCTTGTCCCGGTGCTGGACGGCGCGCAGGACAGCATTTACTTCCTTGCCTATTCGTTTACCTCCAACCAGCTTGGCGATATCGTACGCCAGAAGGCAGCCGCGGGGTTGACGGTCGCGGGCGTGATGGAGGATGAGCAGGTGAGGTCGAACCAGGGCACCGAGTATGATCCGTTCCGCCAGGCAAACCTCGACGTGCGTATTGACGGCATCGATGGACTTATGCATCACAAGGTCTTCGTTGTGGATGAGCAGATTGTTGTCCTGGGCTCCTACAACTTCTCGCAAAGCGCCGAAGAACGCAACGACGAAAATATCATCATCATCTACGATCCCGTCATTGCAGAACAGTTCGTGCTGGAATTCCAGCGCGTCTATGAGCAGGCACAACGGAATGACTGACACCTTACGATTGCTTGCCGTCCTCACCATGCAGTGAACATTCTATCCGGCGTTTAGTCCGGTCAACGCAGGACGAGAAGTAGAGCAGGATTTATTCGAAGGCATCGGTTCGTAGGTGACGCTTGTAGCGTGACACGTCGAAGAAAAGCTGGTCTGGAAAATTCTTATTGTTACAGGAGGAGTCATGGCGGAAACTCTAAAATTACTGGCGATCTTCCCACACCCCGACGATGAAACCCTTGGGCTCGGCTCCACGCTTGCGCGCTATTCCACCGAAGGTGTGGAGACGTATCTCGTCTGCGCAACGCGTGGCGAACGCGGCTGGTTCGACTCTGAAGGACCCAATCCGGGATTGGAAGGCGTTGCCCGCATCCGCGAGGAGGAGTTGCGCTGTGCGGCAGAGAATCTTGGACTCCATGAAGTGCGCTTTCTCGATTACATCGACGGAGATGTGGATCAAGCCAACCCTGAGGAAATGATCGGTAAGCTGGTCGCGCACATCCGACGCATCAGACCGCAGGTCGTAGTGACGTTTGGTCCCGATGGCAGCTACGGACACCCGGACCACATCGCGCTTTCTCAGTTCGCTGCCGGCGCGCTGGTCTGCGCGGCTGACCGGAATTTCGTGGATGCGAAGGCGCAGCCTCCACATCGGGTTTTAAAATTTTATTACATGGTCGATTCCGTGGATGTTGTCCGAAGTGCAAACGAGGCGTTTGGCGGAATCAGCATGGATATAGATGGAATCACGCGCAGTCATGTGGGCTGGGAAGACTGGCAGATCACAGCCCGGCTCGATAACGCCAACTATATGGATAAGGTGCAAAAGGCGATGCTGTGTCACAAGTCGCAGATCCCCGGTTATCATCCAATTGACGAGTGGTCACTGACTGAGCTTGTAAAGATATTTGGAACCGGTCATTTTTACCGCGCTTTCAGCCTCGTCAATAGCGGCAGGACCGTAGAGACCGATCTGTTTGAAGGATTGATGTAGTCGGTGATTCGTAAGTGGGAGAAGAGGAAAGAGGTTTGAAACGATTTTTTGTGCTACTCATTCTGCTGATGGCTGCCTGCCGACCTGCAACCAGTACGGTTACTCCGCCCCCGCTCACGCCAACAACTACCTCACTTCCCACAGAAACCGCTTCGCCACAACCTACAACGACCGAGACGCCTGCACAGGTTGCGACCGTCCCTGCTTCGACGGTGGAGCTGGAAGGCGCTGAAGTTCCACCGGGATTTTCGTTGATCAAGTTTGCCGACCTGTACCGTCCCACGGGATTTGCATTCGACGCGCAGGAACGAATGTATGTTACCTCCCAGGATGGGAATGTTTATGTTTTGCAGGATGAGGACCAGGATGGTCGCGCCGACTCACGCTCCACCTTTGCAACCGGCTTTTATTTTCCGCTGGGCGTAGCAGTCCATGCGCAAAGCGAGGAGGTGTATGTCTCATATCAGGGCGCGATCATTGTGTTGAGCGATACGGATGGGGACGACCGGTCAGACGCGCAGCGCTTGCTGGTCGATGACCTCCCGTTCGATAAGCATCAGAACGACAACCTGGAGTTCGGTCCCGATGGCTGGCTGTACATCGGGGTCGGCTCTACTTGCGATGCCTGTGATGACCCCGACCCGCGCAGCGCGACGATCCTGCGGTTCAATGTGGAGACGGGAGAAAGCGAGGTCTTCGCCACCGGGATGCGCAATCCATTTGACATTGCTTTTCATCCCGAGACGGGCGATCTCTTCGCCACCGACAACGGCCGCGATGACCTGGGCATGGATGTGCCCTCCGAGGAATTGAACCACATCGTGCCGGGCGGAGATTATGGATATCCTAACTGCTGGAACGAGCAGGATCAACCTGGCTGCGAGAACAGCATCCCGGCAATTGCTTTTTTTGAATCACATTCCTCTGCCAATGGGGTCGATATTAATGGCGGCTCACGATTCCCATCGGAATATCGCGGCAATGCTTTTGTGTCGATATTCGGCTCGTGGCTCAAGCCCAATGTGCAGACAGGCATTCAAAGAGTCGTGCTGACTCCCAATGGTGAAACCTATCTCGCCGAGGCAGATTGGTTCGTCCGTTTCCCGGCAGGAGTCATGCCGCTGCCACTGTTATTTGGACCTGACGAGGCGTTGTATGTGGGGGATTACATCAACGATGCGATTTACCGGATAAGTTATGGTCTTCCGTAATAAAAAATGGGTTCCGCAAGGAACCCATTTTGCTTACTGGATCTTCTGTTCACCCATGTTTCTCTGCATCGAATATTTGAGTGCAGTTTTATAGACTTTGCTCAACCTTTCGCCCAGCGTTTTTGCTTCAGGATTGCCCTGCTCTGCAGCCTGATCCACCTGCGCGACCAGGCCGATGAGCGCCTCCATGAACTGGTCATTGAGCAAATCCCTGTTCGCATCGAGCATTTGTTCGAGAGTGGCATCATCGGGTGTATCCAGCAGTTGTTCGATAAAAGACACCTCCGGCGGCGACGAAACCTCGCGCAGGACTTCGACCATCTTTTGCAGCTTGCCCATGCGAGTGTAATCGTTCTTCTCAGAAGCCTGACGCAGCATCTGATTGACGACTTCCACGGCATCCTGGGTAAAGTTATTCAGGTTGCTGCGGACGGCAGTCACAACATCGTCCTGAGCGAGCAGCGATTCGATGAATTCCTGCGCCTGCTTGTAGCGCGCTTCCATTTGCTTATCGATCTCGTTGGTGAAATCCAGCAGTTTCTCGCGGATCGATTCGAGACGCGCTTTCTCATTCCCGGACGCTTTATCGATTTTCTCTGAAAGCAACTGGAAGAACTGGTAATCCATGCCGCCGCGCGCGACGGTGGCATACGCGCGGATACGCGCGTCGTTTTCGGACTGCAGCACGACATCCAACAGCTTTTCGCGCGTCAGAGCCTGACCCACTTCCTGCAGGACCTTGGTGGCGGCTTCCAGTTCCCCAACTGATTCCTTCAGGTTGCGACCGAACTCGGTCTCTTCGAGCAACTGGTTCTGGAGGTCCACCATGGCTCGGGCGACAGGCTCCTGCCCGCTGCCCGCTGCGCTCTGTGCGAGCCGGCTGAACAGGGCAAAGAACTGCTCATCGAACAGATTCAGATTTTGCTTGATGATCTCGCTACGGACGTCCTTCGCGCTGGCTTGCAGGAGGCGCTCGACAAGCTGGACACGCTCCTGCTGTTCCTTGAGCATTTCAGGTGTGATGCCATCCTTGCCGAGGATTGTCTGGACCATGGATTCGTAAGTGAGGTTCGCGACCGGGTTTAATAAATAGCCTTTGCGCTTCTCGGGAGGCAGGCGGTCGGTGACCTGCTTGATCAGTGGGCCGATCAGGCGTTCCTGCTCGTTGAGCTGCATATTCAATTCGGGGGGAAAGAAGGTCAGGAGCAGTTCCTTTTCGTTATCGTGATAAACAATGGGCGTCGCAAGGCGACCCTGATAGCCGCAATGCGGACAGCGCGCCATATTCGATACGCCGCCGAGCAGTCTTTGCTTCGCTTGCGGATCCTGCGTTACATCAAAAAGTTGTTCGATATTTGCCGTGATCATCTGACGGCAGCGGGGACATGCAATTTGTGTTTGAGGCATTAGATTATTTCCGATTTCTGATTTTAGATTATTCGCGCTGAGCGGAGCGACGAGCAGCAGCGAGGAACGCAGTCGAAGCGTTCTTATCAAACTGTCCTTCGACTTCGGGCTACGCCCTCCGCTCAGGACGAACTTACTTCAATAAGTCTCTCCATCCGGTCAATATAACCTTCCATGACCGCGAAGGTCTCTTCCACGGTTTGAGGTGCTGTCAGGTCGGCGCCCGCTTTTTTGAGCACAGTCAACGAATAATCAGAGCTCCCTGACTTGAGGAAACCAAGATAGTCTTCCACGGCGTTCGGTTCCCCGCGCAGGATTCTGCCAGCCAGCGCGTGCGCGCCCGAAATCCCCGTGGCGTAGGCATACACATAATAATCTGCGAAGAGATGACCGAACGTTGACCACGTCATGCCGACGCGTTCACGGTCCATGTCGAAGCCGGGTCCGAATCCCTCGGCGAACAGGTCCGCCATCAGGTCGATCATAGAATCGGCTGTGAGCGGTTCGCCGCGTTCAGTGCGCTCATGTGTCTCCAGTTCGAAGCGTGCCAGAGTTGGCATCTGGAAAAAGTAGCGGAAGAAATTCCCGCCGACAGCTTCCTCGAGCAGCGCGAGCTGGAAGTTTTTATCGCTAACCGTCTCCAGCAAATGCCCGCGCATCATGGCTTGATGGAAGTTGGATGCCACTTCCGCGACGAAGAGGGAATAGTCTGTGTATACGAACGGCTGATTCTTCCAGGTGAGGTATGAATGCATGGAGTGACCGAGTTCATGGGCGAGCGTGCTCATGCTGGTCACATCATCGGTGTAGCTCATGTTGATAAACGGATGAGTGCTCTGTGTGCCCCAGGAGAACGCGCCCTCCATTTTTCCCTGATTCGGGTACACGTCCACCCAGCGTTCCTGCAGGCAGCCCCTGCGGACAGTTTCCACATAATCCCTGCCCATCGGAGCGAGGCTTTCACAAATCAATTCCACGGCTCTCTCGAAGGGAACCTTCACTTTTCTCTTCGTAATGGGAGCCCACATGTCATAGTAGGCAAGTTTTTTGAGTCCCAGTGCCTTGCGGCGGATCTCAAAATAACGATGCCAGACCGGCAGGTTCTTCTTGAATGTATCGATCAAGTTATGGAAAACATCGGTGGGGATGTTCAGGTCGAAGAGCGAGGCTGCCAGGGAGGACTCGTGTTTGCGGGCACGCATATAAAATACATTGGCTTTGATCGAGTG
This sequence comes from Anaerolineales bacterium, assembly GCA_025938055.1. The sequence goes on from JAICQC010000008.1 coordinate 7,822, forward strand.
CGCCAGGTTGCTGGCGAGTGTGTTCTTGTGCTCGATGTATTTATCCATGTAGTTTTGGTAGGCAATACGCCGCGCTTTGCGGTCAGGGTTGTGCATAAGGTTGCTGATCGTCCCCTGGGTCACATCAAGCACTTTGCCCTTGCTGTCCTTTACAGGTTTGAATTTGAAATCTGCATTCGTCAGCATGCTCGTCGAATTGCCGGAACCCTGCAGCGGGTCGGTGACCAGCCCCAGTATTTCCTCGACCTCTGCAGAACGCACATGTGCCTGTTTACGGAAGAGGTCATCGAAACTATGTTTGTACACAGCCAGCATTTCACTCTGTCTCATCCATTCATCGAGCTTGTCTCTTCCGATTGCCAGGATCTCCGGCTGGATGAAGGAAACCGCAGAGAGAACCTGCCCATAAACGCCCTGCGCCTTGCCGCGCATTCCTGCCGCGTGCTGGTCTGTGGTGTCTACGGCATAGGAAAACCCCGCATACATGTATGCCTTCTGTATGCACGAGATTAATTCATGAGCGGCTCTAAGCGCGTCCAGCAATACCGTTGGACCTTCAGCAAGTCGTCCCTGAAATTGTTTCACTTTTGAAATATCCTGACGGATCTGGTTAATCTCTTTTTCCCACGCCTCATTGGACGGGAAAACGCTTTCGGCATTCCAGGTGTACTTCTTATCCAGTTTGATTCGCGGGGGAACTACGCTCGGCATTTCTCTTTCCATTCCTTGAGTTGACAGATGGGTCACAGTGGCGACTAAGACTCACCAGGAGGTGCATCCGCACCGTTCGATTTTACCACCGCGGGTTTAACGAGGTAGGGAGAAACAAAGTCTTGCACCGGAATCGGGCTTTGGGTCTGCCCAGATGCGACCACCGTGCGCCTCGACGATCGCGCGCGCAAGAAAGAGTCCCAGTCCGGCGCCTTTTGTCTGCTTGACGGCCTTGGTCGAACGGTAAAACCGGTCGAAGATATGAGGCAAATCCTTGGCTTCGATGCCCGGACCCTCATCGCTAACGCAAATGATCACCTGCTCCGAGCGGACGCTGCCCACAATTTTGATTTCCCCTTTGGCAGCATATTTGAGAGCATTCGAAACGAGGTTGATAACTACTTGTTCGATACGCGTTTCATCTGCAAGGATGATCGGGAAGTGGTCCGGGAACTCTGTAACGATGATGTGTTGCTCGGTCTGGTTGGTAAATTTCTCGGCAACCCGCTGTGCAAGAGCAGAAAGTGACACATCGCCCCTGTTCAAGCTCAACCCCCCGGCTTGCAGGCGTGAGGCATCGAGAAGATCATCGATCATTTTACTGAGGCGGTCTGCCTCTTCCTCGATGACTGCCAGCGAGTCACTGATCGTGTGCTTGTCCCACTTGGCGTCGTCGCGTCGCAAGGTGGAGGCATAGCCCTTGATCAGCGTGACCGGTGTGCGCAATTCATGGCTCACAATCGAAATAAAGGTTGCCTTGATTTCATCCGCCGTGCGGAAGTGGGTGATGTCGCGCACGGAAACAATAATATTGCGCAGCCGGCCTTCACTCGAAAGCAGAGGCGCGTAGGTAATACCCACGGGGATAGGAGGCGGAAGCGGGCGTTCCAGATCGCCCTCCACGTAGAGCGTTGCGTTGGGCGTCAGGGGCCAGCCATTGGCAATGGCTTCGTTGAGTGTCGAACCCTGCGGGTCCTGCGCCCAGCGGATAATGTCATCATGCGATGCATTGGCGAGTTCATCGTGAGTCCTGCCATAGATTCTCTCGAAGGCGTCGTTCACGCGTTCGATGCTGAGGTCCGCGTTGAGGATGAGGATTCCATCTGCGGCGGAGTCGAGCAGCGCATCCAGACGCTGTTTTTCGTAGGACACCTGTCCGTACAGGCGCGCGTTGAAGACCGCGATGGCAGCCTGGTCCGCAAATGATTGAAGGAGGACACGATCATTGGGCGTAAAGAGGTCCGTGTAATTGCGGAAGATGAAGATCACACCGATGACCTGCCCATGTGCTGCAAGAGGCAGAGCCGTGCCATTGAGAAGCCCCATACTGGCGGTATATGTCAATTCCTTCAGCATGCGGTTCAACTCGCTGACGTTTAATTCACGGACGTTTTCTTCGGCTAGCAGAGGGGAGAGGTAGCTCAAAAAGGCAGGGGCGATCCCGTGAGCCGCGGCAACCCGCCAGCCATCTTCTTTCAGAGCAATAATCCCTGCCTGCCCTGCGAGCATTTCGATGGCAATCCGCAGAATACGCGCCAGTAATTTCTCAAGATCAAGCTCCTGGGTGAGGGCGCGTGATATCTCGAGCAGGTAGTCACGTTGTCTGACACGGAAATCTGGAAGCATAGCGGAAACTGTTGCAATTTTATCACCGCTGAGTAGAGATGATTACCGAGAGGGAATCCAAAAAGGCTGCCCTAAAGTGGACAGCCTTTTCGGTTCTTGCTATTGTGATGATAGCGAATGGTCACCTGGAGTCTTTATCTAAGCCCCTGCTCTTTTTCAGCCATTGTAATCACGTTTTCGAAGATTTCCAGTCCTTCATTGATCTCCTGCTTTGTGATGCAAAGCGGCGGCGCAAGCCGGATCACCGATTTTCCACAACCAAGCAACAGCAGGCCATGCTGAAAGCCATACTTCTCGACCATGTCGCGGATCGCTTCATTGGGCTCCTTGGTGTTCTTATCCTTTACAAATTCCACGCCAATCATCAAACCCTTGCCGCGTACATCTCCCATGGAGGGGTGCCGACTTTGGATCTCCTGAAGAGCGTCGATGGCATATTGCCCCGTGTCAGCAGCATTTGCAATGTATTCCTCCTCAAGCAATTCAATGGTCGCGAGTGAGGCCGCGCACGAAATCGGATTGCCGCCATAGGTATTGCCGTGCGTGCCTTTGGGCCAGTCCATGACCGATTCCCGGGCAATGCAGGCGCCGAGCGGCATACCAGAGGCGATGCCCTTGGCGGAGGTGATAATATCAGGTTCGACCCCGGAATGTTCGATCGCCCACCACTTGCCGGTGCGACCCATCCCGCTCTGCACTTCATCCGCGATCAACATGATGCCGTACTTGTTACACAGTTTACGAAGTGCAGGGAAGAAGCCATCCGGCGGGACGATATACCCGCCCTCACCCTGGATCGGCTCGACCAGCACACCTGCGATCTCGTCGCCGGGTACGTTGTGTCCAAAGATCTCCTCCTCAATAAAACGGACAATCGTCTCGCCGTAATCTTCGCCAGGTCTGCGTTCCAAAATTGGGCGGTATGGGTCAGGGAATGGGACATGAGTCACACCGGGCATAAGAGGGTAAAACCCGCGGTGATAGTGAGGCTTGCTGGCGGTGAACGCCACCGAGCCCATGGTCCGCCCGTGGAAGGCGCCGAAAAACCCGATGAAGTTGTGGCGCTTGGTATGGAACTTGGCAAGCTTGATGGCGGTCTCAACAGCCTCTGTTCCCGAGTTGGTCAGGAAGATTTTTGCATCCTCTTTAAAGGGTGCGATCTCGTCCAGTTTCTCGCTCAGGCGAATCCAGCCTTCATGGTAAAAGTCCGAGGAAATGTGCAGGAATTTCTCGGCAGCACACTGTACTGCCTCCACAACCCGTGGGTTGGCATGTCCGGTTGCCAGCACGGCAATGCCAGACATGAAATCGATGAAGCGGTTCCCGTCCGGATCCCACACTTCCACACCCTTCCCATGATCCATGACAAAAGGATAGCCGCGCGGGTATGAGGACGAGATCACTTTTTTATCTCGTTCGATAAGCGCCTGAGCCCGGGGGCCCGGCAGATTTAACTTGTGCATACGAACTCCTTGATTTACTGCAAGATGATGGTAGCGATACGTTTCGTGATACCTGGTGGTTGATACGCACTCTTAAAACCAGTGTCACGCGGCACGCTTGGCGTAAGCCGTCAGCCGGTAATCCATTCTGTTAATACTGAAATTAACCAGACGGAAGACGATCTGCTGTCCACCACTTTGTGGCAATCCAGGAGGGGGGCAGGAATGCCGCAGTGCGCTTCGGACTCATGCGACCTGCATCCTCGCCAGTGCCAGTGCGCCGAGCAGTCCCGCGTCATCACCCAGCGCTGCTTTCGTAATCACAAGATCATCCAGATAATGCGGATGGAATGTATGCTTTCTCAGACTTTCTTCAAACGGCTTGAAAAGATAATCTCCCACCTGTGAAACCCCGCCACCGAAAATCAGAATGGATGGGTCAAATATTGCAAGATAATTTGCAACGGCAATCCCCAGATAATATCCCGCGCGTTCGAATGCTGAGATGGCAAGCACATCGCCTGCCCGTGCAGTCTCCGCGATCTGCGCAGCGGTCAGGTTTGGCTGCTCCTGAAGCGAAGATTTTTGTCCTGCTGCAAGTTGTTCGTTGACGTAGCGCGTGATAGAAGGACCCGAGGAGAAAGACTCCACATGCCCGCGCTGCCCGCAGCCGCACAGCGGTCCATCGGGATCGATGATCATGTGACCCAGTTCCGCGCCCATACCGCGGAAACCCTGCAACAGACGGCCATTGCTGATTACTCCTCCGCCAACCCCGGTGCTGATGGTGAGATAGACCAGGTTCTGATGCCCCCTGCCCGCGCCATACTTCCACTCGGCAAGCCCCGCCATGTTCGCGTCGTTGTCCAAATAAGCCGGAACCCCAAAGTGCTCCGAGAGCTTCGCAGTCAGGGGAAAATTGTCCCATTCCGGGATATTTGGGGTATCAAGGATTGTGCCGGTATGCGGGTCCAGCGGACCCGGCGATGCAATACCGATGGCTCCCACCTTATCTACCGGCCAGACAGTCTCAATGGCTTGTTCCAGGCGGTTGTACACACCTGGTTTTTGGGCAAATGAGCGTGTGCGTTGATGGGCAATAGGCGTCAGGCTATCCGGCTCGTATACGGCAACGCGGATATGAGTTCCGCCGATGTCGACTGCTACAGTGTGGCTCATACAGACAATTATAACCGACCCCTTCGCTCAGGCAGGAACCCGTGGTTACTGATTGACTCCTTCGTGCCTCCCTGCTACACTCCTCGCATGGACAGTTTACGCAAGGCAGAAAGAGAACGTTTTAAACAAAACATCAGGGATCTTGGGCGCTGGCTTGCGCCGGGTCTGGGAATCAAGCGCTGGTTCTTTTTTGTATTACTGGGAATCACCTTTCTCGGAGTGGGTCTCGCCGTTTTTTTGCTGGATCTTTACCGCACCGACTTTGCAGATGAAACCATCCTTGAGATTCTTTTTTATCTCTCCCTACGCTTTCTGCCGCGCATCCTGCGTGTGCTGATCTTCAGCGGAGTAGGGATTGGCTTGGTGGCGTATGGGATCTACCGGCTGAATCGTTCACTCCTGAGACCGTTCATCCGCCCGGGGCATGCTGTAGTGGACGAACTTGCCAATTATCGCCGCCGCGAACGCGGACCACGCATTGCGACGATTGGCGGAGGACACGGACTGGCAACCTTGCTGCGCGGTTTGAAAACCTACACGCGGAACTTAACAGCTATTGTGACAGTTGCCGATGATGGGGGCTCCTCCGGGCGGCTGCGCGAGAGCTATGGGATTCTGCCGCCAGGTGATATTCGAAATTGTCTCGCGGCGCTGTCTAACGATGAGCAGATGCTCACGCAACTATTCCGTTATCGTTTCAGCGGCGCGGGGGCATTGGATGGGCATTCGTTCGGCAATCTGTTCATCACCGCGCTGGCTGAGATCACTGGCAGCTTCGAGGAAGCCATTGCCGAATCGGGCAGGGTGCTTTCGGTGAGCGGGCGCGTGCTCCCTTCCACGCTGCACGATGTGAAGCTTGTCGCAGATGTGCAGTTGCCCAACACGCCGAATCAGGTCCGGGTGCAGGGAGAAAGCCGCATCCCTCTCATGGCGGGACGAGTCCGGCGTCTGTGGCTGGAGCCGGGTGATGCTCCGGCGTTCCCGCCTGCTCTCAAAGCGATCCTGAATGCCGACATGATCATTGTAGGACCCGGCAGCCTGTATACGAGCCTTTTACCGAATCTCCTGGTGCAGGACCTGCTCGGCGCGATCAAAGCCAGCCGGGCGCTCAAGGTCTACATCTGCAATATTGCCACACAGTCCGGTGAGACAGATCTGTATTCATGCTATGACCACATCCGTGCACTGGAGGAACATATCGGGGATAATATGTTCGATATCATCCTGTGCAATGACAACTATGATGGGCAACTTGATACCGGCTCGCAATGGGTTCGGGTAGATGAAAAGGTTTTGGAAGATAAACGCGTATATTGTTCCAATCTGACAGATGCCAGCTATCCGTGGCGGCATGATTCCGCCAAACTGGCGCGTACGTTGGTCGAGATCCTCGACGAGTACACGGGTCCTCTAACGTAATCTTGCTTGTGCAGCAAAAGCCTTGCGAAGGTTGGAGGATACGATTGGTCTCCCCAGAGATAACCTTCGCAAGGCTCGAAATAAAATTACGTTTGTCAATCTTTTTCTTATAAAGCGGTGATACAATCGTTTTGTATACTTCATCACAAAGAATAAATTTCGGAGGTTTGAAATGGCTGTAAAAGTAGGTATTAACGGCTTCGGACGGATTGGGCGTCTGGTCTTTCGGACCATTAAGGAGCGTCACCCGGATGAACTCGAAGTTGTCGCTGTGAACGACCTGTTCGATCCCGATACGAATGCCCACCTGTTGAAATACGACTCCACCTATGGAGCCTATGCCGGTACCGTGGAAGCGCAGGATGGAAATCTTGTCATTGACGGCAAGACGGTCAAGGTCACGGCAGAGAAGGACCCCGCCGCGATCAAGTGGAAGGATATGGGCGTGGATCTCGTTCTCGAGTGCACTGGTCTTTTCACCGATGCGAACAAAGCCAAGGCTCACATTGAATCGGGCGGCGCAAAGAAGGTGATCATTTCTGCACCTGCAAAGAATGAGGATATCACCATCGTCCTGGGCGTGAACCAGGACAAATATGACCCTGCCAACCACAATATCATCTCGAACGCCTCCTGTACCACCAACGGTCTCGCGCCGGTTGCCAAAGTGTTGAATGATGCATTCGGCATTGACAAGGGGATGTTGACCACCGTCCACGCCTACACCAATTCACAGAAGCTGCAGGATGTTGGCGCAAAAGATCTGCGGGACGCGCGCGCGGCAGCACAGAATATCGTCCCTTCCGCGACCGGGGCGGCGAAAGCAGTCGGCCTGGTGATCCCGGAACTTCAAGGTAAATTCGGCGGTATGGCTTTCCGCGTACCGACCCCCACGGTCTCTGTAGTGGATTTCACGGCGGTTCTGAACAAGGAGGCTACCAAGGAAGAAGTCCGCGATGCGATGCTCGAATATGCAGCGGGTCCGATGAAGGATATCCTCAGCGTAACCGACGAACCGCTGGTTTCCACCGATCTGCGCGGCACGAATTACTCCAGTGTGTTCAGCTCGCTGGATACGCTCGTGATCGGCAATATGGTCAAGGTGGTGGCATGGTATGACAATGAATGGGGCTATGCCTGCCGCACGGCTGACCTCACAGCGCTGGTAGCGAAAAGCCTTTAGTATGACCAGGTACACAGGTAGACACGTCAGCACGTGGGTGCTTGTGTACCTGTCTACTTGTATATCTATCCTATGAACAAGAAAACTGTAAAAGATATTGATCTGAAGGGCAAACGCGTCCTCATGCGCGTGGACTTCAATGTCCCCATGCAGGATGGCAAGGTGACGGACGACAAGCGTATCAAAGCCTCCCTGCCGACGATTCAATATGTGCTGGACCAGGACGCGTCGATCATTTTGATGAGCCATCTGGGAAGACCGAAAGGCGGTCGGGACCCCGAATTCAGCCTGCGCCCCGCGGCGGAGGTTTTGTCTTCGCACCTGGGCGTCCCCGTTAAGATGGCGCCCGACACCGTCGGCGCGGACGTGGAAGCGATGGCAAAGGAACTCAAGCCCGGCGAAGTGTTGATGCTCGAGAACACGCGCTTCCACAAGGGGGAAGAGAAGAATGATCTGGAACTCGCGAAGCAGATGGCGGCGCTGGCAGACGTGTATGTGAACGACGCATTCGGGTCTGCGCATCGTGCCCATTCCTCCACGGAGGGCGTGGCGCAGTTCCTGCCCGCGGTCTCAGGCTTCCTTATGGAACAGGAGCTCGAATATCTCGGGCGCGCGGTGGGAAACCCCGAGCATCCTTATGTGGCGATCCTTGGCGGCGCGAAGATCAGCGACAAGATCAATGTTGTGGAAACGCTGCTCTCGAAAGCTGATAAGTTGATCATTGGCGGCGGTATGGCGAACACCTTCCTCGCGGCAAAGGGAATTAATATGCAGGACAGCCTCGTGGAGGAGTCCTCGCTCGACACTGCCAGATCCATCATGGAGAAATCCGGCGACAAGCTGATTCTGCCCGTGGACGCGGTCATCGCGGACAAATTCGAGGCAGATGCCAACAGCCAGGTCGTGGAGGTGGACAAAATTCCCTCCGGCTGGCGTATGCTGGATGTCGGTCCCAAAACGCTCGAGCTTTACGAACAAGCTCTGGACGGAGCCAAACTCATTGTCTGGAATGGACCGGTCGGCGTGTTCGAGATGCCGAAGTTTGCCGAAGGGACATTCGCTCTGGCGAAGCTACTGGCTGAGTCCGGCGCGACGACCGTAATCGGCGGCGGCGATTCGGCGAGCGCGGTGAAGAAAGCGGGCGTTGCCAAACAAATGACTCACGTCTCGACTGGCGGTGGTGCGTCGCTCGAGTTCCTGGAAGGCAAGGAATTACCCGGTGTTGCCGCGTTGATGGATAAGTAATTAATTGCAATGTTCAATTACCAAAGTCACAAAGGTTAAAGTAGTTTTCCTTCATGCTCTTCGTGTCCTTTTTGTTTAAGAAAAGGTATCATATATGCGCACACCACTGGTTGCTGGAAATTGGAAGATGAATAAGACTGTTGCGGAAGCCCGCGAACTGGTCTCTCTGATGAGCTTAAAGCTGCGCGAAATCTCAAATGTCGAGAAAGTTGTTTGTCCGCCCTTTATCACGATCCCTGTGCTGGCTGAAATGCTCGCAGGCTCGGGCATCGGCCTTGGTGCGCAGAACCTGCACTGGGAGGAAAAAGGTGCATTCACCGGTGAGATCGCACCGGGCATGGTAAAGGAATTTTGCGGTTATGTGATTATCGGTCATTCGGAGCGCCGGGCATATTTTGGCGAAACAGATGAAAGTGTAAATAAAAAGCTTCACGCGGCGATGAAAGCAGAATTGATTCCCATCGTTTGCGTCGGTGAGACACTGGACCAGTATGAATCGGGGCAAACGTCCGAGGTCGTTCGTCGCCAGATCAACGCCGGGCTGGCTGGCGTTGATTCTCCGTCCGCGGCGAAGATCGTTATCGCCTATGAACCCATCTGGGCGATCGGGACGGGAAAAGCCTCCAGTGGAGAGAATGCCAATTTTGTGCACCAGCAGGTGATTCGTCCCGCGTTGAGCGCACTATTGGGCGCACAAAACGCCGATGCCATCCGCATCCTGTACGGCGGCTCCGTGACTGCTTCCAATGCCTCCGAATTCTTTGCGTACCCCGATATTGATGGGGCGCTGGTCGGCGGCGCAAGTCTTAAGCCAGAAGAATTCGTGGCGATCACGAAGGCGGCTGTTAGACAGTAGACCATAGATCGTGGACCGTGAAGATGGTCTACTGTCTACCGTCCAATGAATCAACTCTCCGGTCTCGTCTGGTTCATTTTTGTGCTCGTGCCGCTGATACTGCTTCAGCGGTTTTTGCATCGCGAGATCAAGGCGGTATTATTAATCCTGACACGCGATACCCGATTAACAATGGGGATCTTCTCGATACTCTTCCTCCCCGGCGTATTCCTGCATGAACTGAGTCATTTTGTGATGGCGAAAATATTGCGGGTGCGCACCGGAAAATTTTCCATCTTCCCGAAATCCCTGCCCGATGGGCGTTTACAGCTTGGCTATGTGGAAACCGCCCGGTCAGACGCGATCCGTGACTCGCTGATCGGGGCTGCTCCACTCATTGTGGGGACGCTCTTCGTCGCCTTTGTCGCGATGTACCATCTTCAAATGCGTGTATTGTGGGATGCCTTCCGTAACGGGCAGCTTGACCTGTTCTGGATGGGAGTGCGTGCGCTGCCGCAGACCGCGGATTTTTTTCTCTGGTTTTACCTTGCCTTTGCCGTCAGCAGTACTATGATGCCCTCTGAATCAGACCGTCATGCCTGGCTGGAGTTATTGATCTCCATCGCGGTGCTGTTTACGATCGCGTTGCTGTTCGGCGCGGGACCATGGATATTAAGTACCGTTGCTCCTCGCCTCAGCAATTTCCTGAGTTCTGTGGCGCTGATCTTCGGCTTGAGCGTATTCGTGCATATCCTGCTGATCCTGCCGACGGCTCTGGTCCATAAACTGCTGGCACGCGCCACCGGAGTGGATGTGGCATAAGGGATCGTGCTGCATGTATTTTCTCATTTTGTTTCAATCACATAGGATGTGATTTCTTTTACGCTCATACCTTTGTGTTGCTAAATTCATATACATCACAAAAAGCAATGGTTCTACCATTCTTGAGTTTTAAGTTGCCATCCACCGCGCCTGTTCTGCCATGCGTAGCAATATGACGACTGGTCAGCTCAGCTCCACGGCTTGATTCTTTTTCCTCTCTTCCAATGCCTCAGTGGTCATCTAGTCTCTCCTTCTTTATGGACGGGTCTCAAAATCACGACTCGTCGTTTGCCGATTTGAAATTGTTCGAGGCGTTGATAACTCTCGTGTGAAGCTTTTTGCTGTTTGTCCGAAACGATTGCCAGGATCCCCGACGAGGATAATACATTCAGCAGTATTTCGAGCATGGAGCTTAATGGGTTTGAAAACTCAGTGGAATCAGAATCCTGCCAGTAGGAATGTTGCCCATAAGGAACATCGGTAAAGACAATGTCCACAGATTCCCGTTTTATATTCTGCACAATCGCCTTGCCGTCTGTGGAGTCTGCCTGAAATACCTTCGTTGCCAGCGGTTGTTCTTGTGTGAGTGCGGAGAGTTTCCTCTTCAAAACCGCCGCGCTTCTTAAGGCATCTCGATGTGACTCTTTGCCGTATCGGTCAAGCATTCTAGAGATTTCCTCGATACGCCGATCCAAACCATACAGGCTTAGCAGCCCGAGATTTCGTTCTGCCACCGAGACAGCTTTTTCATCGATATCCGAAGCGATGACTTTCTGGAGGTGCTCTCCGTGCAAATATGCCAGTACACTGAGATGGTATGCCGCGCCACAACAGGGATCATACAGGGTGCAAGGCGATGAATTTCCATAGATCCTTTCACGATATGCAACACAACGCTGGAAGATTTCACTCGCCAGCCGGACTGGGAACGCTGGATGCCCCGGCAGACTGTAAAATACCCGCCCGCTGGAATAATCTGAATAGTCTGGTTGTTCTTTTGCAAATTTGTATTGCATAGGGTTTCAGGGCTCGTGTGTGCAGCCAGTTTATACTATATATCAAACCCTCTTTTCTGCTTCTCATACGTTTCCCTATGCTGCTTCTTTAACTCCAAATATTTCTTATCCTCCCTGGCTTTTTTCCACTTTCCATAAAATATTTTCGCCGACTCTGCCTTGACCGGGTTCTCTTCGCGCGGAAGCTCCTCTTTGGTCCCTTCCTTGTACTTGCGCCCGGACTTGTGATTCGCGTACCGGCGAGACCGTGTATACCCCATCTGCAGGAACTTGCGTGCCATGTCCATGCCGATAAAGTCCTCCTTGGCTTTGTATTCCAGAAACATCTTATAAATTCGGCTGGCAGACTGGCGAGCGATTGCCGGGGTTTTAAATCTCCAGTGTGGAAGGATCTCGCTCTTGTATGGCTCGACCAGCAGGACTCCCTGTTCACCTTTTCCAATACGGTACAGCTCGGGGTGTTTACGAAAGTCAATTTTTTTGAAGTCAAGGGCATAATCGAAGGTCATGAAGCGTTCATCTCTTCGATCATCTCGCGTGCCTTTTCCACGACTTCGCGCTCACTCTTAAAATCGAGCATCTCGAGCGCTGCCTCAAAACTCACCCAGCGCGCCTCCTCGACCTCATGATCGTGATTCGCTACGTCGCCACTCTGGTATTCCATTAAATAGAAATGCACGAACTTGTGGAACCTGACCGGCTTTCCATATTTCACGCTTCGATACCAGTATTCGATGGTTTCGATTAGCTTAAGTAAATCCGCGTCAACTCCGGCTTCCTCTCGCACTTCGCGGACGGCGGTCACTTGCGGCGATTCACCTTCATCCACGATGCCTTTTGGCAGCTGCCACCTCATCTTGGGCTTGACGGAGACAATCGCAATTTCCGGCTTGGCATCCTTCCAGCGGAAGGCAACGCCGCCAGCGGAAACCTGGTCCATCGTGGTGATCTTTTCTTTTTCGGTGGATTGGGTCTTTTGTTGTTTAGGCATAGTAGGCTCTTATCTTAAATTGCTCTTGGGGAAGAGCACGCGTTCCGGTTCACTGTTCAGCTTGTCCAGCAGCTTTTTCATGAGTCGCGTCTTGACCCGCCCCGACTCCTTCGGGTGAACAAGGTAACGCACGATGGCATCCAGCCATGTATTCTCGCTGGCACGAAAGTGGACCACCGGTCGCTCCTGAATCTCCAATTCATTAACCGGTGTTTGCGTCAGAAGCTCGCGATAGACCTGCACCAGACTCATCATTTGCTCGCCGATCTCCTCCTCGACGACCTGCTTCATTGTTTGCGCGATGAAGTCCAGGTCGCTGTCATACGCCACCTGAAATTTGATCTCGTTCCAGACGTAAGGAAACAGCGGCCAACTGTAGTTATAGACCGTTTCGTTCAACACAAGAGAGTTCGGAAATTTGATGATTCTTCCGGATGGGTGCTGCGTGGAGAGGTAGGGTCCGCCAAACTCCCAGAGCGTGGTATCGAGATAACTGACGTCAATGACATCGCCTCTGGCATCCCCGATCTGGATTCGATCTCCAACTCGATACGGCTGCCGGATGAGCAAATATACCCAGCCGATCAGGCTTGTAATGGGTGTCTGCAAAGCAAAGCCAAGAATTAGCGATAGTACACCTAATGAGACCAGGGCGGTATACCAGTTGGAGGAGAGAACCGTCAAGACGATGATAACCATTGCCAAGAATGTCAGAAGGTGCAGAACGCGCGTAAGGTTGTAGCGTGCGGGTTTGTTTTCGATCTGGTTGATCAGATAGACACGAATGCTTTTGGCAATCGCGCCCGCGAGGACGATAGATACCCCCCCAAGCAGCAGGCTTCGCAAGGTTGCGATATATGGGATTTCCGCCGAAAGCAGATCTGTACCCAGGAGATAATAAAATGCCAGAAGCCCAAGCAAAACAAGAAGATACGTGCCAAACCACAGCTTATCTCTCAACTCGGGGACGGGTTTCGGAACGATTTCCTTCGTCCCTTCCGTTTGTTTCAGAGCAGTGCGGACCTCCTCCTGTTCTTTGAGTTGTTCAACTTCAGGCTTGTCACGCATGTTGGTCATCGTCCTTGTTTCGAAATAAAACTGCCTGGCACCCTGAAAAGACCGGATGCCAGGCAACTTTCAATCAAATGAACTTTTCGAACTCGCGAGTCCGGTTAACAATGGGTGTATCCCCTTATGGCAGACGCACGCTGAGACCGGAGTTGGGTCCCGAGGGAACACCGAGTGTAGGTCGCTCATCACCTGTATGAGATCGCAAATCATCCAATAGTTCCTGTGGGGGAAGGCTGGTCTCGACGCGAGCCTCCGACTCAGGGCGAGGGTTGGTCACGGGTTTGGCACGATAGATTACCAGTTCAGGGATTCCATCTTCGAGCGCGCGGCGAGCCAGGGCGCGGATGTAGTAACGGTTGAACTCGCTCTCCGCCAATACGTGCGCGGCATTCTCGGCAGTGGCAGCGATCGAGTAGCCTCCACTGGGATTACGCCGGGGCAGGGTGCGCAGGATGCGTCGGTGTTCACGCAGTTTTTCTGCCAGCGTTTCGTCGTTCCCGCTTTCAAGGGCCTCACGCAGCAAAGCTGCATAGTCCCGCTGACCCTGTCCGCTTAAGAATGGACTGATATGCAGTTGATTGTGTGTGACATCATAGTCCATTTCGTCCAGCATCAGTTGTCGTGTACGGTCATCCAGATTTTCAAAGTAAAGAGCCATAGTTCACTTCCTTTAACATTAACGTCCTTATTTCAGTGGGTGTTACAGATCCTATAGATAACAGGTTGGTCGCGCTTGTTTGGCGCAAGCGGTCTTTGTCTATAGGTGCAATTTAATTTGTGGTAAGGACGCGGGATATGTAGAACAATTGTACTATAAATCGGTTATAGCGAAAAGGGTTTTACTGTGGAGCGATTCGGTCTTCGATCTCCCAGGCGTGATCGATGAGATGCCAGGTGAGCCGCCGGACGAAGTAACGCGGCGTCCAGCGGATTCCGCCGCGCGGTCCCTTTGCAGGAATCTCGCCGCGCGCCGAGGCTCTCAGCCCGCTGAGGATCGCCTGGCGCGTTCGTTCGAGTTGCTGATCCACATCTTCTGTTTCGTCTCGCTGAAGCTTCCAGCCGACTTGATTCACATAGCCCTCATCGGAGCCCAGCAGATGCTCCAGGATTCCCTCCAGTTGCCTGCCCCCGCCGCGCGGTCCGCTGCTGAGCGTTTTGCCTGTCGCTTTTTTGAGCGCGGCGTCGAACGCCCGCCAGCCTGCTCTCAGTATTATTTCGTACCGGTGCAGTTCCTCAGCGCTGACTGGTTTCTTATCGTAGGCTGGAGCCAGCCCCGGCGCGCCGAAGTCGGTCGTCGAGTTGCCTTTGAGCCGCTCGGTCACCACGAACGCGGATATATCGATCGGTGCCCTGAACCCAAGCCGTGCATTGCGCAACAGGCGCGCATAACGCGGTCCGTAATCAAGCAGGGCTTGCAGAGCGGCGTCCTTGTCGCGTCCGCTCCTGCACCAGCCGGGCCAATCCAGTGCACCGGCGAAGGTTCGCTTTTGCCCCACCTCAAGATATACGTTGAATTTATGCTGTGAGCGTGCCATCGATCTTTCTCACCATATCACCAACGCGAATCGTCCCCGCCTGAATGACCCTCGCATTGATACCGCGTAGATGCAGCCGTTTCCCTTCCGGTGAGTTGACGAACTTCATCGCTTCCACGCCAAAGCGGGCGGAGAACTTTTGGCAGCCGGTATGCGGCTCCGCGGAGACCTCAAGGATCGCCGAGCCGATGGCAAGCCGTGACCCCGGGGGAATATTGTCGTCATTGAGATCGAAATCCACATAGAGCTGGTCGCCTGCCAGTGCCCAGCGTTCCCTGTCCGGCGACAGCAGTTCTATACAGCGCGCATTCATCACGGTAATTTGGGCGTAGAGATTTGGCTGACCCGTCTTCGAATGTTTGCTCACACGGACGTTCCATGTGTCGCCTACCAGACCATCCTGCAGGTTGAGCTCGCCTTCGTCCAACAATTCGCGCTCGTCAACACTTGGTCTGCGTACGATCATTCTCAGAGTGCCACCATCCCTCGGTGACTGTCGAATGTACTCCAGCCCTGCGTCGAGTTCCGCCCTGGTTAATGGATACGTCTCCAGCATGTTTACCTCACTTGTAAGATTTTGTTCTCCAGCTTGCTTTCAAGATCCTGTATATGTTCGAGCTCGTGCAGCGCCAGTCCGCGTGCCCGCCAGTAGATGGATTCCCTGCGTTGTTTTCCATTTTCCCGGACACACCTCGACCATTGTTCCTTCGTCAGTGACTCGAGGACGCGCAATAGAACCGTGCGGCGCAATCTGAAATAATCCAACAATTCCTGAAAGGTGAGGAGATCGAAGCGCAATAGTTTTCCCAGATCGCGTTCCGCATGGATACCAGGCAGCAGTGGTTCTTCCAGCAGCAAAGCCAGATAGATCGCTTCTGATGACAGCGCTTCTGTATTAATTAGATGAGCCAGTACCTCTGTAACGGTTCGCTCCCCTGGGGCGAGCGGCTCACGCAACGTTTGCTCTGCTACTTGCCCGTGCAAGGCTGCCAGTTTTTCCGGCGTTTCTGCGAGCAGTTGCATCACTGCCCGGATGTTCGCATCTGTCTGGGCAGTGGAGATTAGTTTCTTCATACGATTAAAAATTCCCTGGGACAGGTTGGCAGTGGAGCATACCCTTCGTCAATTTGCCAAGTATAGCATTTTTCCCGCTTCTTCACGTTGCCGCCAATGCTAATGTTACAATCCCATAGAACCAAGTATGGCTAAGATTCAACTTCGCGATGTGAGCCTGATTTACGATTCCCCGCTACGCGATCCTGTCCATCGCGTTTTTCGTGTCCGGAAGGAACGCCTACAGGAGGATTTGTCGGTCGAAACGACAGGAGGTGTCAAAGCGCTCGATCACGTACATCTGACGGTCCCGAATGGACGGACGTTTGTTGTCGTGGGTCCATCCGGCTGTGGGAAAAGCACCTTGCTGCGGGTGGTCTCGGGTCTCGAAAGAGGGTATTCTGGTCAGATATTGTACGATGGCGAGGATATGCGGCTGGTCGAACCAAAGGATCGCCAGATCGGCATGGTCTTTCAGGGATATGCGCTGTACCCAAACTTCGATGGGGAGGGTAACCTGTCGTTTTTCTTCCGGATAAACAAGATCTCCGATGAGGAAACGCGTGAGCGCATTCGTTACACGTCGGAGCTGATGGGTATTGGCTTTAAAGAGCTTCTACCGCGCAGACCCGGCACCCTCTCCGGTGGAGAGAAGCAGCGTGTTGCGATCGCGCGCGCCATCGTTCGCGCGCCGCGTATCCTCCTGCTGGATGAGCCGCTCTCCAACCTCGACGCAAAACTGCGCGGGCAGACTCGTTCCGAGATCAAGCGACTACTGCGCCGTTTCAGCATTACAAGCCTGTATGTCACCCACGATCAGGTGGAGGCAATTGCAATTGCAGACCAGATCGTGATCATGCACGAGGGCAGGATCGAGCAGGTCGGTACATACCAAAACATCATGGAGAACCCGGTCAATTTGTTCGTTGCAGGTTTTCTGGGATTGCCGCCCATGAATTTGTTCCCTGGAGGCATCATCTCGGGGAACAAGCTGGTGCTGGGGGATTACCTTATCCCACTTCCTGAACGTCTTTTTTCTCTCTTCCAAAACGGTCAGGCCATTACGCTGGGCATGCGGCAGGAGGCGATAACCGTAGCTGCCAGACCAACGATCGTAAATGGGATTGAACTGCGGGGCGAGGTTGAGGCCGTTGAAGCGGATTACGTCCATCGTACCCAGACCGTTCATATCCGCACCGGAGAATGGCGTTACGCGGGTCTTTGTCCGCTTGATATGAATATTCGGATTGGACAGCTTATCCGGGCACTGATAGATCCCGAGCGTTTGTATTTCTTCGATACGAAATCCGGCCGGCGCATCTAAGAATCCATCTTACCTATCTGTTGCAATTTCACAAGTCCGGACAATCACGCGGCACCAGGGAAAGCGGCGGCAGTGGGGATTGGTCGAAATCGAAACAGTCCAGCATTGTATGGGCGCTGGCATCACGCTCGGTCAATGATTCCAGGTCGAAGATGGTTTCCGCAAAGCGTAGAAGACTCACATGCGAGTAGAGTGTGTGCGATATATATCCCGGGCGGGCATAAGGACTGATCACCATGCAGGGAGCGCGGTGTCCGTACCGGTAAGGTGACCCATCTTCCCAGCGCTCCACCACAGGCGGTTCCACGTGGTCATAAAACCCGCCCCATTCATCCCACAGGAAGAAAAGCGCGGTCGAATTCCATTGCGGACCATTCATGACAGCATTCAACACCCTGACGGCATAGTTTTCCCCAACGCATAGGCTGGAGGGTGGGTGTCCGCTCTTGGCATGTCCATCATGCAGGAAACCTGAATTGAGCCAGGCAACATTCGGAAGCGTCCCGCGCGCGGCGTCCTCGAAGAACTTCTCGTCCTGAAAATCCATGATTTCGGGCCGTCCGACCAGGCTGGCAATGCTGGTAAACGTGCCGCCATAATCGCCCCAGGTGAGACCGCGCTCGTCAAGACGGTTCGGTAACACTTCCATGTCCAGGCAGAAATTCGGGCAGACATGTTCGGGAGACCCCGGACCAAGAATCGGCGTCTGTCCCGAGATCATCATCAGGAAATTTGGGAATGATGGGCCGCGCACATCGCCGAAATAATTATCACACAGGGTAAAAGTGCGGGCTACCTTCCAATAGTTGGGTGCATCTGCCTTTCTATAAGAACAGCGCGCCTCCGCGGTGGTGGCTCCGTCTGGTTCAAACGCGTCGCTGTGTCTATGCGGCGGATCCTTCTGTAGTGCGTCAGGGCAGTCCTGCCCGGCATACCTTCCGTTTGCACCGGGGAAGCCTGCGAAAAGGCTGTCGAAGGAATGGTTTTCCTGAATAAAGAAGATAATGTTCTTAATGAGAGTCCGAACGTCAGGATGAAGAACATCCGGCGAATTGAGAACACGAGCAACCCCCAGCGCCAGCGCACCCGCGCCTGTAGCCAGCAGAAGCTGTAAAAAATTACGGCGTGTGATCACTGAGAGAGGATTTTTGTCGTTCATTTCATTCTGTTAATATCTTTTTCTATCATGAGCTTGTTGTAGGTTTAGCCGTATTATGAATCTTTCAATACGATCCATCTTGTGATCAGCATTTTCACTCGGAGTCGGACTCGTGTATCCGCATCTCCCAGCGCCCAGGCGGAGCGCGTCGACTGTTTGGTTTCCTCATCCATGGCGATGAAATCCTCCCATTCCGTCGCGATCCATTCCTCCATCTCACTGGGTGTATCCCATGAATAGTCGTATGAAAAAAATTCCTCCTGGTCGCGCGTGAACCACCCATTATTGGATGCTTGCGAAACCGTACGATTGGCTGCCTCATCATCCGCCAGGCCGATCGAAAAATCCTGTACCCGGCCCGTTTCACGGACTTCGCGCGCGGATAAAACTTCGATCTGCCAGCGATCTAAAACCGGGCGCAGGTCGATGAGAATCCCATCAGGGACAAGCACCCGCCGGATTTCGCTCAAGGCATGAACCATGCCTTCATGGGCAATTCATCAGAATGACCATGCCAGGATGGCGATGTCGAACGTCTCTTTGGAGAAAGGCAAATATTCGGATGCTGCGCACGAGAAATGGACCTTGTCCTCAAGGTCAGAGGATCTGTCTACCTTTGCAATTCGCAGCGAGTCTTTATCGAGATCAATGCCCATGGTGGTACGTGTTGCTTTTGCATACTGCCATGTCAGCCGCCCTTCGCCGCAGCCGATTTCCAGTACGCGCCGTTTTGCAACGTCTGCAAAGGCGTGCAAATATTTTGTTTCCTTGTGTTCCAGATCTTTCTGAAGGGTCATCTGTTCTTCGCCGCGTTGTGGGATTGGGAGATCAACTCTTTCAGCACATCCTTATCAACATCGCTCAACTTCTTGATATAGAGGCAGCCTTTTCCAGTGGAATGTTTCCCCAAATTTTTCAGCAGGTCCTGATTGTTCTCAATGCCCTGGGTCAAATAAAGGGTCATATTTTGTTTTCGTGGTGAAAACCCTATCCTCGGAGAATCACCCTCGCGCCCACTCTCATACTTATAGTGATAGGACCCGAAGCCGACAATACTTGATCCCCACATTTTTGGCTGCTCCTTCGTGACCTGCTGCATCATCCTGATGATCTCCAGCGAGTCATTTCGCTTTTGCTCATCTTCAATACTTTCGATGAAATCTGTCACACTCGCGTCGTTTACCTGGGTTTTATTTTCACCTGATTTTGCCATTTTCGCCTCTACTCAACTAATAAATAGAACTTTTGTTCCTCTGATTTTACCCTGCTTCAATTCAAGCAAGGCTTGATTGGCATCTTCAAGTTCATATTACTGATATTCAGGTTTGATGTTTGCCTCCGCTGCCAACTGCAGGAACTCGCGCACATCCTGCCGGGTGACATTCGCGACCGATTTGATCTCCTTCTCCATCCACAACTGTGATGCGTAATCCAGCTTCAACAACAGAACTTCCTTATCTCCTTCTTGTTTACGGATGGCGTTGATGACGAGTCGTCCACCCGGCTTGAGACGTTTCAGCGCCTCTGTGATCGGACGCCAGACAGGCGTCGTGTCGATAACCGCGTCCAGCCCATCTGGGAGGACCTCGTCGATCGCGCCTGCCCAGTTGACTCCCAGCGAAAGATCGAATTCACGTTCCTGCGGGTTGCGGCTAAAGACAAAAATGGCTGAATTGGGATATTTGTATTTCACAACTTTCAACACGATGTGGTTTGATCCGCCGAATCCCATCAAGCCAAGAGACTGTCCATCACTCATGTTTGTCAGCTTCAGTGCCCGGTAGCCGACGGCGCCCGCGCACAATAATGGCGCCACCTCCGAATCAGAGATTGAATCAGGGATGGGATGCACAAAGTCCGCGCGGACTTTCATGTATTGGGCGTATCCGCCGTCGATGTCACGTCCAGTTGCCTTGAACTCAACGCAAAGGTTCTCCCGACCAGACAGGCAATACTCGCAGTGCCCGCACGCGGACGCGATCCACGCCACGCCGACACGAGTACCCATAGTCATGACTTCCCTGGCACCGTCCGCCAGGGCAGATGTAGTCGTTTTAGTAGAAGAATGACTAAAGTCGTCGCTACTTTTCTCAACTGTTCCCACCACCTGATGTCCCAAAACGACGGGTAGACGCGCGGGTGGAGTCCGCCCTTCGATTTCATCCAGCTCCGTATGGCAGACGCCGCACCTCGTCACGCGAAGGAGCACTTCGCCTGCGCTAAGAATCGGCTCCTCGAGCGAGCGAAGGCTGAGCGGAGTTGGGTGTGTCCTTACCTCCGCAAGCGACTCTAAAACCATCGCTTTCATTTCGGCGGCAGCGCTGAAGCAAACTCGATGCCTTCCTGGACCCAGGCTCTGAGTTGCTTGTCGCTCTTGACTCCATCCAGTTCAACAAGCAGCCAGCCTTTCATCGGTTTGCCTGTTAGATCAAAAGGTTTCGCGTGCGGTTTCTTGAGCAGAGTATTATGTCTTTCCGGATCTACCCGTATAACCAGATCATCCTTGTTCACTCCACAAGCGATGTTACCGTTTAAGAGAAATCCAACGCCTCCAAACATTTTCTTTTCGACAAAAGGCAGTCCATCCATTTGCGAACGGACCCGCTCGGTGAGTTTGAGGTTGTATGGCATGGCACATTTACTTCTCGATCGGGCGCTTGAAACAAAAATATGCCAGCGGCGGCTCCCTGAGAGCATCGGGACTATAGTGTTGTGCCACACCTGACATTTCCCAGCCTTCCTCACCGAGTGTATTTAGCTCTGCTTCATCGGGTGGGTTTTCTTTTTCCAGGTTCCGCATGATCTGCTTATATTCCCACTTCAATTGTTTTTCGATGTAAATCATCGGTGGACGAACAGGTTCGTGTTGTGGTTCGCGTGGGGGAATGAGAGCATGTTGCATTTTCACTCCTTTCATTGATTACTGAATACTGATTACTTACTATCCGGTCCCAAACTGCCGGTCGCCGGCGTCGCCGAGTCCTGGAACGATGTAGGCGCGCTCGTTGAGGTGGTCATCGATCGCGGCAATGTGAATATCGATGTCTGGGTGGGCGGTCTGCATGGCGTTGATCCCTTCCGGTGCGGCAATGAGCCCCACGAACTTGATCCGTTTCACGCCCCAGCGCTTGAGGATCTCGGCTGTGGCTGTTGCCGAGCCGCCCGTGGCGAGCATTGGGTCTAGAATCAGGCAGACCGAGATGCGCGGCTCGGTGGGCAATTTGTTGTAATACTCCACCGGTTTGAGCGTATCCTCATCGCGATACAACCCGATATGCCAGACCTCTGCGCTGGGCATCAGACTCCACACGCCTTCGACCATGCCCAATCCTGCACGCAGGATGGGCACAAGACCGATCTTTTCCTGCAATTCCGAGCCTGTCATTTTTGCGAGGGGGGTCTCAAGTTCACGCGGCGTCGTGACTAAATCGGCAGTTGCTTCGTAGGCAAGCAGCGCCGCCATCTCACGCACCAGTTCACGGAATTTTTTAGGCTCTGTGTTTATATCTCGCAGGCGCGAAAGTTTGTGGGCAACCAGCGGATGGGTGGAGGCATAGACGTTGGACATGGCATTCTCCGGAGCAATTGATTTGAATAAATTATAGTCGCAATCCTGCGACAACCAGCGTAGTTGATAATTACGCATTCGCAATTAACATCGATGCAGAATAGTGCAGAATCGCAAAAGTAGTAAAGGATCAATAGTGCACTGCTTTTGGGAACTTCTCAGCACTCCCTGACGATAACAGCGTTTGAGCGCTTTCGTTAAACAGAGCACCAAGATCGGTGCTTTTTCGTATTTCAAGGAGAATATCATATGGCTGATAATGAATATACGTGTGAGGAATGTGGCGCCACGTTTGATAATGGCGTGGAGTGGGAACAGCACAACCGTACCGTTCACTCCCGCTATACATGTGAAACCTGTCATGAGACTCTCAGCAGCGCAGAAGAGTTTGAATCGCATAACTTCAAAATACATCCCGAACTGCAAAAGCTTCCGTGAGAGATTCCGAACCCCAAACCCCTTAAGTTCAAGTTGTCTCTTTGAAAGCTGGGCGGAAACACTGTGTGCAACTTAACATAAGTGAAAAATTAGGAAAATTGTCACAAGCGGTGGATAAGAGTAAAATGAATCATACGGCGCGTTACCGAAACGGTTGCCTCGGCGACCGTTTTTGTATGCCTGGAGCCCGACACTTTCCATGTTTACGAACCCCTTCTCTCAACCTTTGATCGAAATGCACGACGTGATGAAAATCTATGCTACGGCGGCGGGTGAGTATAGTGCGTTAAAGGGAATCAACCTGCAAGTCCAGAGAGGCGAGTTTGTAGGCGTCGTTGGCAAATCGGGTGCTGGGAAATCCACGCTCCTGAACATGATCACTGGCGTGGATCACCTCACTTCGGGTGAGGTGATCGTCAATTCCCATGGTTCGCCGGTTTCCATCCACGAAATGAGTGAGGATGAGATCGCTCTATGGCGCGGGCAGACCCTTGGCATTGTGTTCCAGTCGTTTCAGCTTTTGCCCATGCTCACGCTTGTAGAAAATATTATGCTGCCCATGGACCTGTGTGGCACGTTCAACCCGAAACAGTCACGCGCCCGCGCGCTCGAATTGCTCAGGCTTGTGGAGATCGAGGACCATGCCGATAAGATTCCTGCTCACATCTCGGGTGGGCAGCAGCAGCGGGTTGCCATCGCGCGTGCGCTGGCGAACGATCCGCCCATCCTGGTGGCGGATGAACCCACAGGCAGCCTCGACTCGGTGACTGCGGAACACATCTTTGAAGTCTTCGAACATCTTATTACCGACCTCAGCAAGACCATCCTTATGGTGACGCATGACGAGTCCCTTACGCCGCGCTTCACGCGCACGATGCATATTCTGGATGGGGAACTGGAACTTCTCACGGCAGGAGCAAACGGACGGGGAAGCCATGGATGAAATAAATCCGCCTCTTGCCCAGCCCAAGCTTGACTCAGTTGAACGAATGGACGCTTCCCCTGAGTCCATGATCGATATGCATGGCATCGTCAAGACTTTTAAGAACGCGGTGGGTGAATTCACGGCTCTCAAAGGTGTTGACCTCACCATCTATCGCGGCGAATTCGTTTCGATTGTGGGCAAATCGGGAAGCGGAAAATCCACCCTGCTGAACATGATCACTGGCATCGACCATCCCACGCAGGGACGCATGGTCATTGGCGGCACAGACATTTACACCGGCGTGACCGAGAGTCAGCGCTCACGCTGGCGTGGCAGAAACCTGGGGATCGTATTTCAGTTCTTCCAGTTACTTCCGATGTTAACGCTGCTCGAGAACGTTATGCTCTCGATGGACTTCGCCGAAATGTATGATTTCGACGAACGCCCCAAGCGTGCCATACAGATGCTCAAACTCGTCGGACTGGAGGATTTCGCCAGCAAACTGCCTGCCCTGGTCTCGACGGGGCAGCAGCAGCTCGCGGCGATCGCACGCGCAATGGCGTGTGATCCGCCGCTGCTGGTGGCAGATGAGCCGACTGGTAACCTGGATTCAAAGTCTGCGAGCGCGATCATTGACCTGTTCGAAGAGTTATCCCGCCGCGGCAAGACCGTCCTGATGGTGACGCACGACCCCTCTCTGACCTCGCGCACCACACGCAACATCACCATCGCCGATGGATTGATCGTTGCAGACAGCCGAAAACCCTAATCGCAAATCGTCAATCCAAAATCGTAAATCGAAAATCGTATGAAACCTCGCTGGCGCAAAGTCTTTCACGATCTGCTGGATAACAAACCCCGCACACTGCTGGTGGTTCTTTCGATTGCAGTGGGCGTCTTTTCCATTGGCGTGATTGCCGGCGCGTACCAGATCATCTCGACGGATATGAGCGCCTCTTATTCGGCGAACAAGCCTGCCAACATCGAACTGCGCATGACAGACTTCGATGAAGATATGCTGGAGATGATCCGCAACCAGAACGGGGTGGAGGATGCCGAGGCGCGGCGCGTGATCAACATCCGTGTACGCGTGCCTGGCACCGAGAAATGGACCACGCTCGACATCATTGCATTCGAGAATTACGAAGAGAACGCGATCAACCTGCTGACCCCTATTGAAGGGCGAATGACTCCAGCGAAGCGCGAAGTCCTTTTGGAACAGAATGCACTGGAGGATCTTGACACAGGTGTGGGCGGCATCCTGGAATTTCAACTTCCAGATGGTTCCACCAAGACTCTCCCGGTTGTGGGCATTGTCCAGGATACTGCCGCGAGCGCGGGCGATTTTCTTGCCGCGCCGTCCGCGTATATCACCATGGAGACCCTGGCATTTCTGGGGGAGCCAGAGTTTTTCAACCGTGCTCTGGTCATTGTTTCGGAACATGGCGACGACGTTTTTCATATCCGCGATATGGGTGCACAGCTGAAGGATAAGATCGAGAAGAATGAGAGCCTTGTCATCCGGACGCGCTTTTCACAAACCCATGAACATCCGCTGGGTGATACGGTCAATGCGATCCTGGGAATCCTGCTGGCATTAGGAATTTTGATCGTATTACTGTCCAGTTCGTTGATCGCCAATACGCTCAATGCTCTGCTCACGCAGCATTTGCGTTATATCGGGGTGATCAAGCTGGTCGGCGGGCAAAGGCGTCAGGTCTTTGTTATGTATCTCACGCTGATCATGGCGTTCGGGATTCTGGCGCTGCTCATCGCCATCCCGCTGGGCGGACAGGGCGCCTATGGGCTTGCCCTGTTCATCGCCGGTGAGTTGAACTTCAATGTCCTTGGATACCGGATCGTGCCGGTTGCCTTGATCGTCCAGGTTCTGGTTGGCTTGCTGGTCCCACTCATAGCTGGTCTTGTGCCAGTCCTTAACGGCTCGCGCGTGACAGTCCTGCGCGCTCTCAGCGGAGGCTTGGCTGAGGACGAAAAGCAGGCAACGGCTGGGGATGACCGGATTTCGTGGTTCGAGAGGATTCAAGTCCAGGCGACGCGTCTGCTTGCCGGACGCCGAATTCACCTGCCTCGCCCGTTTGTGATCTCCCTCCGCAACACATTCCGGCGGAAGAGCCGCCTGACGCTGACGTTGTTCACCCTGACCATGGGCGGTGCGATCTTTATCGCCGTCTTTAACGTGCGCGTCACCCTGCATAACTATATCGGTCAGATCGGGAAATACTTTGTGGCAGATGTGGTGCTCGACTTTGACAGGCCCTATCGCCTGCTGGAAATCGAACAGACGGTAATGAGCGTTGGCGGGATTGAGCATGTGGAAGGCTGGCAGTTCGTGAGCGGGGAACTGCTGGATGAGAACAACGAAGTTCTCGAGAACATTA